>JADHNJ010000066.1 GCA_016779565.1 Pseudomonadales bacterium | reverse complement strand
CTACAATCGGTAGTAATAGAAAAAGCTGCAAAGTTTGCCAAAGTCGTCAGCGCTGTAAAAGCCGCAAGAGCCGCAAAAGCTACAAAACCCACAAAACCCACAAAACCCACAAAAGCTATAGGCGCTGTAACGGCTGCAAGCGCTGTAATGGCTGCAAGCGCTGTAAAAGCTGCAGTTGCCAGCAACGGTAGGGCGTACACATTGCCAGAGAGAATGCCCGGTAAATCAGTCGATCGCGTTAGAAGCGCTCCCTGAGCAACTGAGCACAAAACCTGTAAAATCGGTAGTAATAGAAAAAGCTGCAAAGTCTGCCAAAGCCGCCAGCGCTGTAAAAGACGCAAGAGCTACAAAAGCTGTTGAAGGAATAAAAGCTGTAAGACGGGCAAAAGCTTAAAAAGCGGGAATTGCCGAAGCTTTCTGGCGGCTTTGAAGAGCACCGCTTGCTCGAATCTCGGTGGCATCTTGTGTCAAGCCTGATATGCTCGGGCTCTGACAATTTGATCGCAGAAGTGAGAGCAAGCATGACTGAATCGACTTATGTACCCCCGAAGGTATGGACTTGGGATAAAAACAACGGTGGGCGCTTTGCCAACATCAACCGCCCAGTTTCAGGTGCAACTCATGACAAAGTTTTGCCCCAAGGCGAACACGATCTGCAGCTGCATTCACTAGCAACGCCCAATGGCGTTAAAGTCACGGTGATGTTGGAGGAGCTGCTCGAGATCGGGCGGCCAGCAGAGTACGACGCTTATTTGATCAATATTGGTGACGGCGATCAGTTCGGCAGTGGGTTTGTCGAAATTAACCCAAACTCCAAAATACCGGCATTGCTTGATCGCAGTACAGACCCTGGCACCCGGGTGTTCGAGTCTGCGGCGATCTTGCTCTACTTAGCAGAAAAGTTTGATGCATTTGTGCCCAAAGACCCGAGCGTTCGCGCAGAGTGTTACTCCTGGTTGATGTGGCAGATGGGGAGTGCACCTTATTTAGGCGGCGGGTTTGGGCATTTTTATGCTTATGCTCCGGAAAAGTGGCAATACCCGATTGACCGATTTGCGATGGAAGTAAAGCGTCAGTTAGATGTGCTGGATAAAACCCTAGCCGAACGCACCTTTTTGTGTGGCGATGAATACACTATCGCCGATATGGCAAACTACGCTTGGTACGGCGCTTTGGTGTTGCACAATATTTATGATGCAGCGGAATTTTTACAGGTATCGTCCTATCAAAACGTTGTTCGTTGGGCGACCGCAATCGAGGCCCGTCCAGCCGTTTCAAGAGGTCGTCGGGTGAATCGCGCCTGGGGCCCTGAAGAAGAGCGGGTACCCGAACGCCATTCCCCGGCGGATTTTAAATAAGAGCGCTGAGATACGGCAGATCCTGTCCCCGCCTAAGGAAGGGGCTCTGGATTGCGGCTTAGGATAGGTATTCGGCCCTTAGCAGCAGTGAAAGCTCAAAACAGTCGTTTTCGGCGATGGTAAATGCTGACTCGGGGAGGCTTTGTGGCGCAGATGCATAGCTGTTAGTGCTTAGGGGCTCAGGTTTTTATGCTGCGAAAAGTTTCAGCTCGGACTTAAGCCTTGTTGATGCTTGATGGGCATTTCAAGCAGTTTCGTAGGGTCTGCGAGTAGCGCCTTAAGTTCGCTGTGAGAAGTAATACGTACAAAACAAATACGGTCCCATTTGGGGTCCGACATGGCTGCCTGGTACTGGCTTCTCACTCGTCGCAAATTTGTGGCCGACCACAGTAAAATCGAGTCTTTCGAGAAGAAGGCCCGTTTGATGGTTTCTTGGTTCCCCCCCCAAAGTTGCTTACCCGTTAACGATCGCTTTAAGGTGCGGGCTAGGCTCTGCCAGAGAATTTGCCAGAACGGAAGATCTAGCCAGATAACCGTATCCACATGAGCCCACTTGAGCGGGGTTGTTCTGGAATAATTGCCGTCCAAGACCCATCCAGGCGCCCGTAGCGCCGATGTGATGTCTGCCAAGAATTCGACTTCTGAACGAGGCGTCCAATCTGCCATCCAAAAAAGTGCGTCGAGTTCTATATGCGGCAGGTCAAGTGCTTGAGATAGCTGGCGGGCCACGGTCGTTTTACCGCTGCCGCTACTGCCAACGACATTGATACGAATGGCTTTACCCATCAAGAATCAAGCGGTGGTTAGGGCGCCAATGGTGCCAATGCAAGCTTCGGCGGCCTCGATGCCTTTGGTCACGAAGTGTGCCTTAAAAAATTCTGGCTGGCCTTCGCTCAAGAAATCTTGTGGGGTCAAAACAGCGGAAAACACAGGAATACCCGTTTCAAGCTGAGTGCTCATCAAACCGTTAATAACTGCAGTTGCTACAAATTCGTGTCGATAGATGCCGCCATCAACCACTAGGCCAGCGGCAACGATGGCAGCGTAATTGCCGGATTGGGCCTCTAGTTTGGCTCGCAAGGGAATTTCAAAAGCGCCAGGCACCTCTATCAGTTCAACGCGCCGCGTATCTAGCCTTGCATGCTCAGCTAAAAAGGCATCTCGGAGTTCGTCGACGATCTCTCGGTGCCAGCACGACTGAATAAATGCAATCGTTGTTTTGCTTGCGGTTTCTTTGAAGTTGGTTCGAAAAGTAGTCATCTGTTGTTCGCCTTAGGTTACGGGTTCTACAACAGGGCAAACGAGGGTAACGAACATCACGCCAAAAGGGCCGATGCCGATCTCATTCTCATAACCAGACTTTAACTGTCGGCCTCGGAATCTCACCGAGTCTGCTGTCCTCTTGATGGCCAAGAGCGCCCGCGGGCTACGCTATGCGATTACCGCCGGTGGGGACTTTCACCCCGCCCTGAGAATTGTCGCCAAACGCGACAAGGCGAGTATACGGAAGGGATTTTTCTTTGTATAGCGTCTTTGCTGGACGACGATAACCAGCGATAGTGCTGTATGTTTGCTCGTTGCTTAGCAAGCGATCGAACGCGGCTCGGTTGCTGCCCACCTAGGGCGTAGAACCTGAATTTAGCTGCGCGTGAGTGCGGTTGTGGGTGTTTGTCGGGACATGCATCACCGGGACGGCGAGGGCAATGCTGGAGCGCGCTGCGCGGCGAATTCGTATCGCATCACGGGCAGGCAGCGCGAGCTGCCTGCCCGTTAACAATCAAGCGTCTTGCTGGTTTGTCTGCTCTGAGACATCTGTGGGCTTTGACGCCTCCGGAAGTTTGATGGAGTAACCTTTTGCTTTCCATTGGGCAAGTGTTCGGCATTTCATTGCGGTTCTGTTACCGGTGTAGTCACGAACTTTGACTTTGGCGCAGAACTTACCGTCGTCGGTAACCTTGGCTTTGTACTCAGTGGCTGTGTCATCGGCGATAGAGGTGCCCGCGAAGGTCACTAGAGCGATCGTTAGAAGCGTTTTTTTTGCAGCGTTTTTCATATCAAGTCCTTTTGATAATGTTGGATTGGTTTTGGCCCGACGGCTCGCGTCGAGGGGCGTTGAGTCAAGCAGAAGTCGAACAACCACTTGACTCACCGGGTAGAAAGCAAAGGCTATGCCAGGATTTATAAAAAGCGAGCATTCAGGGTAAAAGCTTGCTTTCTGGGAGCGAATCTGGGGTCAGCCTGTCTATAATAATCGATCCCGGTCGCTCCGCCGTGTCCAAAAGTGTGCATCTGCACCAATTTTGATGGTTCGAATACAATCTTTGTCGGTGAATGACGCCTTGATTACAGGGATGCAATTGGGGCCGGATCTGGTGAAACCAGATGTGTTCATCAATCGGACCTGTGGGCATGTAGCAGCCGCGCGGCATGACCGATAAAGCGAATCCCGATTGCTTCCCGATTTAGATTTTTCGGCTAAGACAGTGAAGCTCCCTGCCTTAGCGCGTCGCGCGGTGTTGGGCCTTTAACCTTGGATGCATCGCCTGAGCCGGCGCCTCCACTGGGGCTGCGCTGCCTTGCGACAGTCCCATCCGCTTTACCCTACCGCTCTGCCTCAAAAGCACAATCGTACACGCCAACAGGGCTTTTTAGGCCAAACCTCGATTTTGCAGTAGCGCTTGCACGTCGGGGTCTCGGCCTCGAAAAGCTCGGTACAGTTTCATTGGGTCTTCAGACCCACCACGCTCGAGAATATTCGTTTGGAAGGCTTCGGCAGTGGCTTGGTCGAAAATGCCGTTATCTTTGAATGCTTCAAAACCATCGGCGTCCAAAACCTCCGCCCAAATGTAGGAGTAGTAACCCGCCGAATAGTGATCCCCGGCAAAAATATGCTGGAAATAGGTGGACTTGTACCGGGGTGATACCGCACCAATCAACCCAATTCGGTCGAGGGTCCGTTGTTCCAGCGTATCGACGTCGGTCGTTTCCTCTTGGGGTGATTCATGCCAAGCAAGATCAAGGTAAGAGGCGGCGAGGTATTCGGTAGTCATAAATCCCTGATTGAAGGTGTTGGCCGCCTGAATTTTTTCGATCAAGGTGCTGGAAATGGGCTGACCAGTTGAAACGTGCTTTGCATAGTCTTTGAGCACCTCAGGCTCTAAAGCCCAGTGCTCCATAATTTGGGATGGCAGTTCAACAAAGTCTTGCTTAACGTTAGTGCCTGCCTGACTGGGATACCTAACTTGGCTCATCAAGCCATGTAATCCATGGCCAAACTCATGAAAAAGTGTGGCTACTTCGTCAAGCCCCAGTAAACAGGGATCTGATTTTTGGAAATTACAGCAGTTCACGACAATGGGACGAATGGTCCCGGATTGTCCTCGAAATTCACTCATCCAGGCGCCCCCACGTTTGCTCGGGCGGCTAAAATAGTCGACGAGGAATAAACCGACGTGATCACCATTCGGGCCTGTGACGTCATAGGCTTCGACATCAGGATGGTAAAGGTTGGCTTTTTCGACCCGCTTGAAGGTCAAACCAAACAGTTTGTTTGCCACGCTAAAAGCGCCATCGCGAACAGCAGGCAAATGAAAATAAGGTTTAATGTCGTCTTCGTTTAAATCAAAGCGTGCCGATCGGACTTTTTCTGTATAGAACCACCAATCCCATGGTGCTAATTCAAAATTCTGTCCCTCAGCCAAAATTTGCTGTTGTAGATCTTCTGCCTCTTGGTTCACCTTATTTTGGGCGGGCTGCCAAATTTGATCGAGTAACGCATGAACGCGGAGGGGGGTTTCTGCCATACGGTCGGCAAGCATATATTCTGCATGCGATGAAAAGCCCAGAATCTGCGCTTTGTCTCTGCGCAGGTTGGCAATTTCAGTGAGGGCAGAACGATTGTTGGCGGCATTACGGTTATCACCACATTGCACATAGGCTCGATAAATCTTCTCTCGAAGACTCCGATCTTCGGCAAATTGGAGAAATGGCGTGATCGAGGATCGAGAGATCGTAAACACAAAGGCACCGTGATGACCTCTGGTCTCTGCTTCTTTGGCGGCGGCGGCTAAAACCGAGTCGGGGAGTCCTTTGGTTTGGTCTGGGGTGCGCAGAATCAGTTCAAATTCGTTGGTGTCTTTCAAGACATTCTGGCTGAATCGGGTCTCGAGTTGCGCCAAACGCTCGTTAATCGCTTTAACCTTGAGTTTGTCGAGATCTGCTAGCGCGGCACCACCCCGCACAAATTTTTGGTGTAACGTCGTTAATAATTGAAGTTGGTCAGGATCAAGTTGTAAGTGCTCGCGCTGTTGATGAAGCGATTCGATACGATCGAACAAAGCCGTGTTTGCGAATAAGTCGCTATCGTGATTGGACCATTGAGCCGAGACGGCCATTTCTATCGCTTGGCGTTGCTCATTGGTGTCTGAGCCCACAAGATTAAAAAAAACCCCGCTGACTTTTTCAAGCAATGCGCCTGAATGCTCAAGCGCGACGATAGTATTGTCGAAAGTGGCTGGTTCGGGATTCAGTGCAATTGCGGAAATTTGGGCACGATGCTCTTCAAAGGCTCGATCGAAAGCTTCGTTGAAATGATGATCTTCGATAAGGTCAAAAGGGGGTAAACCAAAGGCATTTTGCCAAGGCTCAAAAAATGGATTGGTCATACGGTACCCGCTGTGTTGTCAAAGCGCACAGTCTATCGCAGTCGCCTGCTGTTGGTTAGCGTGATCTGAATGATCGCGGCGCGGGTAGGATTACGGAGTTGAAAAAGAGCTGCGTCGGTCTAGGTGGCCGCCAGTTCATGGAACGCTCACCAGCCTGTCATTTTGCGGGTTATCGTCTCTTGATTTGGCGAGAAACGCGGTGACCCTCTGGCCTGGTGGTCAGACCAAGACTCTTGCTCAATCCATACGGCGATTGGGCAGTGGATGAAAAGCCGTTATCGCAGTGAATTTTGCATGATGTGCTCATCTGGCGACTGGGGATAGGCTGACCTTTGCAGCCGATCTCGACCATTGCTCGCAAGTCTGACGAAATTGGTTGAAAGGTCCCCTAATGCGGGCAACAATCATGGGCGAAGGTGTCAGTTAAAAAGGGTTTATTTGTGAAGGTGATGACCTTCATGGAAAGACTGACCGTGGCGTCGGCCGTGAGGTCGACCGAGATGCTAGGAAGCCCGATTTGTTCTGAGCAGCTGCGGCAAGCACAGCCGTTTTATAGATACTTAATTTTGGCTAATTAAGATTGGACATTGAATATGTTAGTCCGTCGACAATTACTGATAAACGCCTTGATACTGAGCCTGCTTCTATCGTTTTCCTCAGGGTGTTTAATTTTTACGAGCCGTCTTGTCACCGAATTTGAACAAGAAGAATCACGTGCTCACGAGGAAATTAAAATAAGGTTGAATTGGATCTTAGCTCGCTACGAGACGAGTCAGGCCGATGAGGGCGCCGTGCGGACATGGGTCGGCGAAATGCAGCTTGCCGAACATGGGTTAAAGCGATTCGAGCTGTTGGCCAATTCGCAGAAACCTTTGATCATCGAAGCGCCTTGGTCTGAGTCTAGCAAACCGATCCTCGATCTTTTGACTCGCCGGCATGTGGAGTTCAACCAAGCTTCTGCAGTCAGTCAGGCTCGTATTTTTGCGATCTTTGATGCCCACCGTATTTTTGAGCAGTTTGTTGTCACCCAATGGCGACACGCAAGGATTGCGATCTTACGAATGTTTCTAGCGTTATTGGTAGTGGCGGCCTGCTTTTACTTTTTTTTCTATCGGCCGTTACAGGGGGTTATCGACCAAGTTAAAAGGAATGCATCGCTCAATGACCACTCAGAACTTAAGAGCATCGAGTATAAGCCCAAAAAGAAAAACGAAATCAGCGCATTAGTTGACCCATTGAATGAGGTGTTTGCCACGACTACTCGTCTCTCAAAAGATGTAAGTCAAATTTTAGAAGCGGTTAAGTCGGCTCCTGATGCTTGCATTATTTGCACGCTAGACGGTGGTGACGTGATCTACGCGAATGAAGCGGCTTGCAAGGTTACGCTGCTTGATGAGGAGGCCATCCTTCGACGTAAAGTTTGGGAGCTTTCTTTAGGGACGGACGAAGCATCTTTTAGCGGGGTCAAAAGTTTAGCGCTTGCAGCGAGAGATCGGGATACCGCCGATGAGTCTGTAGATGTAAAGATAATCAGGGAAACGAGAACCCGATCAGGCGCGATTCGGCCGCTGGAAGTTTTTGTTCGATTGGTGGAAGTCTATGGGCAAGGGCTCGCCATCATGCACGCTCGAGATGTCACCGAAAGAAATGAGTTGCTGAGTAAAAGCATTTACGCGGAAAGGCGGCAAGCTGTTTCGGATTTGGCTCGAGGGGTTGCACATGAACTCAATAACGGGTTTCAAGGGATCATGGGCTATGCCGAAGTCATCGAGGAGGAAAACCGCGCGCGAGGTGTTCAACTCAATGCTGTTGAAAGATTGAAGACCCAGATCGCATCCAGTGCGCAGCTGATTCAGAATTTATTGACCTACTCGCAGCAAAGTACGGTGTCCACTGGGACACTCGATGTGAGTAAATTTGTTGAAGGCTTGGTGCTGGTCCTCAATGATGAATCAGGCCCAGGGGTCGAATTTCAACTGGCGGTGTTAACCCCAAATTTGTTGTGTGGTATCAATCCAGATGGCTTGGAAGTAGCGCTTCGTAACATTGCGGAGAATGCCGTCGAAGCCTCAACACAACCTTGCACGATCATTGTTGGCCTTGACGTCCTGAATCAGACCCAGCCCGAGGCGACCCGAGAGGCTGTTTTAAATGTGGGGTCTTATGCGCGAATTACGGTGTCGGACACAGGTAGTGGGATTGATAGTGAATTGCAAACCAGAGTCTTCGATCCATTTTTCTCCACCAAGTCGCTGGGTCAAGGATTGGGCTTGAGTACGGCCCAAGGTTTTGTTCTGCAAAATCGAGGCGCGATACTGTTAGAAAGCCAGAAGAATGTGGGTACTACAGTAACGGTGCTAGTTCCCCTAAAGCGGTCGTCACCTAGAATGAGCTAAACCTCTGTAATCTGTCGCGATGAGCATTGAAGCTGTCTCGATGATTAAATTTTCTGGAGGCTGCATACAAAGTGTGTAAATTACGCGATGTAAAGGTAAACAACGGTAAATATGATTGCGTATTCAGGTGCGTAAAACCGCTGAAACACACTTGTATGTGATTGAAAAGTAAAGATCGGTAAGAAACTGGCGGAGAGAGAGGGATTCGAACCCTCGATACGCTATTAACGTATACACACTTTCCAGGCGTGCTCTTTCAACCACTCAGACACCTCTCCGTGTTGACTGGTACTGCTCAATGAGCTGATGAAGCCGCCCCAGTCGCCTAATTCTAACAAGGGCAACGCCACGACTCCAACGACTAAAAGGGAAGTTTTTAAAAAAGCTGACGATTTTCGAGACAGGGGCGTTGCTCAGGCTTTAGCGTCGGGTCATCCGCAGGCGACGGCGCTCTTGTTCTCGCATGAATTCTTTTAAGGCCGCGGTATCAGCCGAAGAAATGCCAAGAAATCGGACCCCAAACTGTTGCAAATTTGGTGCTCTTGCGACGTCCAGCACGTTCATGATTTCGATTTTGGGTTGGATAATGACCTCGGGCGTAAGGATCAGCTCAACATGATCGATGCAATCGCCGCGCGCGATAGGCACGCCCCGGCGTAAACGAAACGCAGCGCCGCGCTCGGAAATATCGCTAATTTTACCGCGATACTTCTTACCTTCTTTAACAACGCAGGCTTCCGCTCGGCTGGCTGCGCCCAATTCTAAACGAAACTGCGCGCGCTGCTGCTCATAGACCATCTCCTCTGGCACCTCACACTCGTATAGGGTCGAGCCATCAACAATTTTTGTTTCGATAACTTTGGACTTAAAGACGATGGGTGTACCCGTGATGGAACCGGTAACGGTGACAATATCGCCAGCTCGAATGGGGTTTCGGTACTCGCTCATGACCTCGTCAAGTTGCAGAACTTGACGGGCAATATCGACACCGACCACAAGACTGGAAAATTTCTCGCTAAAACGGGGGACCTGTAACGTAACGGAGGACCGGCTTCTAGATAAGCGCAACAGCAATTGCACCTTGCGATCTTGTCGCTTGATATCCTGCTGCTCTTTCCCGAGTTTCTCGAGTTGCTCTACCAATTTGCTTTGATGGGCGAGCATATTTTTTATAAGGTCGCCGGAGACCCGAATAAGCTTGGTTGTCTCTAAAGCTCTCGCGCTTGCCGTTCGCTTGCCGGCATTGATGCTCAGCAATCCCTGCTCACCGAAGTGACTAAGAGCGCCTAGGCGCACCAATTCTTGCTCTGAATCCCGATCTTTGTCTGTGTAAATGAGCACAAGGCCTGTGACAACGAAATACATGGCGTCGGCGTCGTCACCCTCAAGAAATAGGGTTTGACCAGCGTTAAA
>JADHNJ010000020.1 GCA_016779565.1 Pseudomonadales bacterium | reverse complement strand
AACTGAGATTCTAGGATTCGTCTCTCGCGATTTTCACCTTTGGTGAAAACGCTGTCAGCCTCGACTTTCTTCGCTTTGCGAAGAAAGCGAGTTGGTAGCTACGGGTGGACTTGAACCACCGACCCCAGCATTATGAATGCTGTGCTCTAACCAGCTGAGCTACGTAGCCACAATTTAAAGCGGCGCAAATTGTCGTTGCTTGCCATATTTTTGTCAAGCAAGGCAGAGATTACGGCATCAAGCTTGGGGCAATAAAAATTGCAAATGCGGCAAAGACTGGTGCCGCCACCCAATAATGACACTTAAGAATGTTCGCTAAACGTGCAGCCTCAGTATCAGTTGCGCCATCGCTTAGAACCTTACACATCATCACATCAAATCCAATCAAAATCAGAAAGATTGGCACCATCGCGGGCAACACCCCGTTAAAGAGTAAATCCCAGGTCGCGGTGTAATCTGGCGCGCCGCCAAAAGGCAGCAACAGGCCAGACAAAAGGGCCGCCAAATGTAGTGCCTGACGTAGCAGACCGATAGAAAGCCATTGCTGCGGAGTAAGCATTAAACGTTAAACCGAAAGTGCATAACATCGCCATCTTGCACCAAATATTCTTTACCTTCTAACCGCCATTTGCCCGCCTCTTTAGCACCGGCCTCACCGCCGCCAGCGACGAAATCCTCATAGGCGATAACCTCAGCGCGAATAAAGCCTTTTTCAAAGTCGGTATGAATAACGGCAGCGGCTTTGGGCGCTGTCGATGCCTGCCTTACTGTCCAAGCGCGCACTTCCTTAGGCCCGGCTGTAAAGTAAGTTTGCAGGCCGAGAAGTCGGTAACCCGCTCGAATAACACGATCCAACCCTGGTTCACTCATACCAAGATCTGCCAAAAACTCTAACCGCTCGTCATCCTCAAGCTCTGCGATCTCTGCCTCTAACTTATTACAAATCACAACCGTTTCCGCAGCCTCATTTGCAGCAATGGCGGTAACTGCATCAAGAAGCGGGTTATCGTCAAAGCCGTTCTCATCTACATTAGCGATATAGAGCACTTTTTTCATGGTTAACAAGTGCAGCTGCCTGATCAGGTCAAGTTGTTCCGTCGGAATTTCAAAAGTCCGGGCAGGATCACCCTCGTTAATGTGACTGAGCAGTTGTTCGAACAGTTGCAGTTCCTGCAACGCTTCTTTATTTCCGCTTTTAGCAACCCGCTGAACTCTAGCGATGGCTTTCTCAACCGTATCTAAGTCCGCCAATTGCAGTTCAGTGTTGATAATCTCAATGTCTCTTGCTGGATCAATGGAATCCGATACGTGAGTGACATTTTCATCTTCGAAGCATCGCACAACATGCGCGATGGCATCAGTTTCTCGAATATTGGCAAGAAACTGGTTACCTAGGCCCTCGCCCTTGGAAGCTCCCGCCACAAGCCCCGCGATATCCACAAACTCCATAGAAGTTGGAATCACCTTTTCTGGCTTAACCAAGCCTGCGATTGTATCCAACCGAGGGTCCGGCATCGGCACTACACCGGAATTAGGCTCAATCGTGCAAAACGGAAAATTTTCAGCGGCAATACCCGCCTTGGTCAGGGCATTAAATAGCGTCGATTTTCCAACATTGGGCAGCCCGACTATGCCGCACTTAAATCCCATCCTTCTCTCCTAATCGCTCGATGACACTTTTTCCTTTTGATTCTGCCGAGTATGCAATGAGAGCATCGCCGGCTCCCAATCCTCTATGACGATACTCGGCATCACCGCCAGCGCTTTCGACAGACCGTCATCAATTAATGCTCGATCATTAACGCTCGGGGGTTTCAGTACATAATTGGTGACCGCGTTAGCGGCGCCTGGATGCCCAATGCCAATTCTCAATCGATGATAGTCTTTAGCACCGCCAAGGGCTCGACTGATGTCTTTTAGCCCATTATGCCCAGCCAGCCCACCACCATTTTTCAATCTCACTATCCCAGGCGACAAATCGAGCTCATCATGGGCAACCAAGATATTGGCAGAATCGATCCGATAAAAATTGGCGACCGCAGCAACCGCCCGGCCACTTTCATTCATGTAGGTGCTAGGCACTAAAAATCTCAGCGAGGTATGACCAATTTGCGCACTGGCGATTGCACCTAAAAACTTTTTCTCAAGTCTTAATTCGCTCTTATAGGCACGAGCCAAGGCATTAATAAACCACACACCCGCATTATGGCGGGTGTGGGCGTATTTTTCGCCTGGATTTCCTAGGCCTACAATCAGTTGGACCGACATCGCTTCGGACCTTGCTAGAAGGGATTAATCCTCTGAAGCAGGCGCTTCATCCGCATCCCCTGCACTCTCGGCAGCTTTTTCAGCTTCAGCACGCTTGTTGACATTAACCGATACCACGACTTGGTCATAGTCAGCCCCTTGAGCCAACGCGGGGATGGTTACGCCCTCTGGTAAGTCAATCTGGCTCATGTGCAATGCTTGGCCAAGCTCGAGCGTCAAAAGATCTACCTCGATGTATTCAGGCAAGTCTCCTGGGAGACAGCTCACGGTTATCTGGGTCATGTTGTGCGAGATCTGACCACCACCAGTCTTGACGCCCACGCAACTTTCCTCGTTCAAGAAGTGAAACGGGACTTCTACGGAAATCGCTTGATCCAGCATGATACGTTGAAAATCAGCATGCAATATTCGACTCTTAGACGGATGACGTTGCAAATCTTTAACAATCGCGTTTTGTTTATCGCCGGCTACGTCGATAGTCAAAATGTGAGAGAAAAATGCCTCGTTCTCTGTGGCTTTGACCAAGTCCTTGTGCGGAATTGATAATGATTGCGGATCCTTGCCGGCACCATAAATGATGGCCGGTACCAGATCAGCTTGCAGACGTAGGCGGCGGCTCGCACCTTTCCCTAAGTCAGCTCTTACTTCGGCGTGTAGCTCGAATTCAGCTGCCATGTTGCTCTCCTTGATAGGCCTATTTGCGCTGCGACCACGCATAATAGACAGTAGTCCCTGTTATTCCAGGGGATTAAAAAAGCGCTGGTTGTATGCGTTTTGCAAACAAAGCGCTTAAAGATTCTTCGTTGCTGATCCGACGAATCGATTCAGCCAATTCTTCTGCAATCGTCAGTTGTCTGATTTGCTTAAGCCCCTGAGCAGCCTCACTGAGCGGTATGGTGTCGGTGACCACCAATTCATCGAGCGCACTTTGAGCTATATTATCGATAGCTTTTCCTGACAATACGGCGTGAGTACAGTATGCGACGACTTTGATAGCGCCCTCTGCTTTGAGCGCAGCGGCGGCGGCACATAAGGTCCCTGCCGTATCAACAATATCATCCACCAAGATACAGGTTCTGCCAGCGACATCACCGATGATATGCATTACCTCTGATTCGTTCGCTTTTGGCCGGCGCTTGTCAATGATCGCCAAATCAGCATCGTTAAGTTGCTTGGCAATCGCTCGAGCGCGGACCACGCCGCCGACATCTGGCGATACAATCATCACATCTTCATACGCGCCAACCTCGACTCGGCGCTCAATATCAACCAACAACACCGGCGTAGCGTAAATATTGTCGACCGGCACGTTGAAGAACCCTTGAATCTGGTCCGCATGTAAATCCATCGTCAACACACGGCTAACGCCAGCACTGCTTAGCATATCCGCAACCACCTTGGCTGTAATGGGCACCCGAGCTGATCGCACTCGTCGATCCTGCCTAGCGTAGCCAAAATAAGGGACAACCGCTGTAATCCTGCCAGCCGAAGCCCGGTGCAAACAATCAATCATAACAATCAGTTCCATCAGATTGTCATTGCAAGGCGTACAAGTTGGTTGGATTACGAAAACGTCTTTACCACGGACATTTTCAATAATTTCCACACTGACTTCACCATCGCTGAATCGACCGACTTGAGCATCACCTAAGTCGATTCGTAACCGATCGGCTACCCGGCTGCCCAGCACGGGGTGCGCGTTACCTGAAAATATTTTAAGTTCAGCCACGTATTGGTTCGCCTTAGGCTAAGAAAATGGCTGGGGTGGAGGGACTCGAACCCCCGCATGCAAGGATCAAAACCTTGTGCCTTACCAACTTGGCGACACCCCAATCCAAAACACTGACGATAGCTCTTATTTTGCGGAATTTAAGCTATCTTTCTATCAACTTTTTAAGCGCGCTTTATCTCGTTTCCCAACTACCGACGGTCTTAAGAGCCAGTTTTTGGCGCTTTTTAACCTTATTCTTTTGGCGTCTTTGATTACCCGACTTTCAAGGCCCTTTACCCTAAAATGTCGCTATCGTTTGCTTCGCCCCCGTTTAGATCTCTACCCGACCTAGCTACCTGCTTCGTCATTTGGCGCTGAAGGCTCGGTACGCAACCCGCTTGAACCACAAACCCCCGCCATTCACTGGGCAACCGGCTTACTATCTCTTGCCCCTCGGCCTCAGATTCGACCTGTGCGAATACCGAGCTGCCTGAGCCAGACATTTTAACAGCGCCCTCCCGGCTTAACCAGTTTTTTGCACGCCCTATCTCTGGATAATGCCCAATCGCTACCCTTTCCAAATCGTTAAGCCACTTTTCTTGCTTAGGGTCTGCCAGAAAGCGCGCTATTGTCCTCGGGACGCTATCGCGTGTCAAATCCGGATCGGAAAAAATGCGACCGGTTGGCACCACGACACCAGGGTAAACCAATACATACCAAGCCTCTGGAAGATTTAACGCTTGCAACTCATCGCCAATGCCAGAGACCCAGGCATCTCCGCTCTCGATAAAAAACGGGATATCAGCGCCTAATCTGGCGCCCAAAAGGCTTAATTCTCGATCAGGTAAATCTAGCCCCCAAAGTGTGTTAAGACCTATCAAAACAGCTGCAGCATCGCTACTACCTCCCCCTAGTCCGGCTCCAATGGGAATAAACTTGTCCAGACTAATCCTCGCGCCAAAATCGACGCAGGCATGCTCACGAAGGGCCTCGGCCGCTCGGTACGCCAAATTCTCTTCCGCCGGCCCAAGATCCGAACTACAGCGCAGCTCAACTTCGCCTTGGGAACGACCCACGGTTATCGTGAGTTGATCAAACAAATTGATCGTTCTGAACACGGACTGCAACTCGTGATAGCCATCGACCCTCTGGCCTAGCACATGGAGAAAAAGGTTAATCTTAGCCGGTGCCTGCAAGTGCACTTGGGTGTTTATCGCCATGATCGAATCCCGAGCACAACGCCAAGCTCTCCAAGCTCTGCAAGGATTTTAGTCGGATGTCCGCGAACAGGGTCTTCGATCACTTGAAACCGCCAATCCAACTGCTCAAACCCATTCGGTATTACCTGGTGGGGCACGCCACTAAAGGGCCTACCCATAATCCAATCCGGCAGACCCGCTAGGGGCAAGCTTAGCCCGGTCGCCTCGTAAAGCTTTGTTGCCAGCGCTTCTTCGGATAGCGTCTCACCGTCAACAATGCCTTCGACGGCTTGCCCCCTAGTAAAGATCATATCCACCCGCCCCAATCCAAAAGCACCAGAGAAGGTTAGCCGCTGCTGATCTGAGGTTATCTGTTCAAGACTAAACGACGGATTCAACGAGAACCCTGTAATCGCCAGCCTACCAGCAACAAAAGTTGGGGAATCTATCGCAGTTGATCTTGAGGTTAATTGACATCCCGCAACCCCAAGAATCACGGCGAGCAAAAGTGCTCGACATATTAATCTAAGACTCAAGAAAGCGCTCTAACACGGATTTGAGATAGGGGCTTTCAGGGTAATCCTCAAGCGCCTTCCGCCAAACTTTTTTCGCTCGACGAGTTTTACCAGACGCCCACAGAACCTCTCCTAAATGCGCCGCCACCTCATCATTAGGAAATAGTTCAAGCGCTTTTTCTAGGTAAGGTAAAGCCTCGTCTAGACGATTCAAGCGATACAACACCCACCCCATGCTGTCGATAAAGGCGGGCTCATTGGGTTTTAGCGCGAGCGCTTTTGATATCAGCTGGAGTGCTTCGTCGTATCGATCTGTCTGGTCTGCAAGGGTATATCCCAAAGCATTCAGCGCATCGGCATTATCTGGATCCAAACGAATGATCGAACTCAAATCACGCTCAAGAATATCGAGATGTCCATGAGCTTGCCCACTCATCGCTCGAAAATATAAGAGCGCGATGTCCTCGGTATGCACCATTAGGGCACGATCCAAATGGCTAAACAGTTCGGATTCGCTACCAACCCGGGACAACAATTGGCCTTCAAGCAATTCGAATTGTGCCGCTAATCTTGGCAAGCGCTGCCGCTGCTGAGAAAGAAAGTTCCTCGCAGCCTCAAGGCCTTGGGTCTCCTGCAACAGGTCTGCGATCCGCCCTTGAGCCGATATGAACTCGTAACCACCCGCTACTTTGCCATATTCACGTAGCGCCAAGGGCACATCACTGGTCTTTTCAGCGATCAACCCTAAATAATACTGCGCTTGGCTAACTCGTTGATCGGTTCTAACCAGGCGCAACAGGTGTCGTCTCGCCTGATCATAATCTTCATCTTCAATACTGAGCACCGCGAGGGCAAATAATACCTCGCCATCTTCGGGTAGGGCGTTATGCAATCGCTCATACTCTGCCCGCGCTTCTTCTAGCGCCTCAGCCTCAAACAATCCACGCGCTAAAAGCATCCGCAAACTGTGCTGATCTGGATTGGCAGCAAGCTTAACTTGAAGCAGTGCTCTAGCTTCTGCTGGCGCACCCAGCGCGGTCAATAGGTTAGCCTTTAAAATAATGAAATTGAGTTCATCGGGCCTAAGGGCAAGCAATTGGTTTGCCACCACAAGCGCTTCAGCATCTCGGTCGAGCGCCTGCAACAAAGCGCCCTTCGAAAAAAGCACATCAACCCTGTTTGGGTCTTCAGCAAGCAATGCTTCAAAACCCCCTAATATCTGGGCGCGCTCGGCGTTTGTGATACTCGCCACCCGATAAGCAAAATAATCAAATTGGGGCTGTCCATTGAGTTGCTCGATCGCTTGCATGACTTCAAAGGCTTCAAAATAGGCCCGGCGTTTAACCAATTGGTCCGCCAAAAACTGATGCGCTTCGAGTGACTTTGGGTCAGCTGCTGTCCAGATTTCTGCCGCTTCGAGTAAGGCGTCCTCCGCTTTCATATACGCGGCTAAACGGGTAACTCGAGCAGCGACCCCTGGGTCACCGGTTTTGCGTGCCTCTTGTAGGTAGGTATCTAGTGCAAATTGGTAATCCCCACGATATCCAGCAATTTCTGCGGTTAACAGTGCCAGCAACGTGCCCTCGGGAAAGGCTCTTACGCCGAAATCGGGGTCTTGGTCGATCAACTGCGTGGTACTGGAGTCTGCTGGCAGAGCATCGGGTAACGGCTCTGGTTGCGGCTGGGTTGCGCACCCTAGCAAGCCGAAAGCGATTAACGCCCAGACGGCCAACACCCGGTTGCCTTGAAATAACGTGCGCATCATCTTTAACAAACGATTAATTCCCTAAAACCTAGTGTGCATTACGCCAAGCCGCACCTTGAGACTCGAGGCTTATTGCCTTTACCAACCACTGCTTTGGTACCGTCGGCTATCGCCAAGCCGTTTTTTGGTGACGCACTCTTAATTGATGACTCACCCTTGATCGAAGATTTTCACAACATTTACTCGATCATCGACCTGGCGCTCCAATGCACTCAGCTAAACTCGCTACCAAGCCGATCTGGCCAACCAATCTCTATCGACATTACCGCTTCTCAGATTCGTGCTTGCTACCAGCCATGCAGTAACTGATTTTCTGCCCTAACCCACGTACAATGGTGAGCAACACCCAGCGAAACGCTCGCTATCATTGTAATTTTACGAGAGCACAAAGTCATCCGATTTGCAGCGGACTCACAAAAGCATGAATCTCTTACTCGTAGGTATCAATCACCAAACCGCGCCGGTTGCTATCCGGGAGCGCGTGGCGTTCACTAGCGGCGAGATCCTGCCTGCAATTGCATCCCTACAGAAGACGTTAAACATCGAGGAAGCGGTAATCTTATCAACCTGTAACCGAACCGAGATTATCGTTTCAAGCGATGGGGCTAATCAGCAAGACCTGTCCGATTGGCTTGCCTCCTACCACCAAGTAGCGCCCAACACTTTACAAGACAGCCTGTACAGTCACACTGACATTGAAGCGGCGCGGCACCTAATGCGCGTCACCAGCGGTCTCGATTCAATGGTGCTAGGCGAACCGCAAATTACCGGGCAAGTCAAAACCGCCTTCGCTGACGCACGCCAAGCCGGCTCCGTGGGCTCGAACCTAAACAGATTGTTCCAGCAAACCTTCAAGATTGCGAAGGAAGTTAGGTCGAATACAGAAATTGGTCACCATCTGATCTCAATGCCCGCAGCAGCAATCAGACTCGCCAAGATGTTATTTACCGATCTTGCCCAATGTCGCGGTCTGCTCGTTGGTGTTGGAGATATGATCGAACTGTCTGCGAAACAATTGAGAGACGCTGGCATTACTGAACTGACCATCGCTAATCGGACTATTGCCAATGCCCAATCCATTGCCGAGGCCGTTGAGGCTCGCATCATTGGCCTAGACCAATTACAAGACGCGCTACCGAGTTTTGACATTGTTATCTCTGCTACCGGCGCAAGTTTACCCATTATTGGAAAAGGCATGATTGAAAGTGCCTTACAAAAACGAAAGCAACTGCCCATGTTCTTGGTTGACCTTGCAGTACCTCGTGACATCGAGTCTGAAGTGGGGTTGCTAAGGAATGCCTATTTATACAGCCTCGATGATCTCGCTCAAATTGTTTCTGAGAACATGGCTCTAAGACAGGTTGCCTCAGAGGCAGCCGAATCGATCATCGAGAGCGGCATCGATCAATTTAGAGCCAACGAACAAACTCGCTCAAGGCAGGATCTGGTATTAGCGTATCGGCAACAACTCGAAACCATCAAGCAAACAGAGCTGAACAAGGCGCTGTCAAAGATTGACCAGGGCGCCGATGCCAGCGAGGTCATCACTGCCTTAGCGATTCAACTCACGCAGAAATATGCTCATCAGCCGAGCGTGGCTCTGCGAACATTTATCACGGCAGAAAATCACACTGCTCTAGACATTGCGCAACAATTGCTTGGTATTTCGCAGTCGGATAAAGATTCATGAAAGCGTCTATCGAACTCAAACTGACACAGATCCAGGAACGCTTTGAAGAGCTCGGCGCGTTGCTCAGCGATGCTGAGGTTATCGCCAATCAAACCCAGTTCCGAAGTTATTCACAGGAATACTCCGATATCGAACCCGTCGTTGACCAATTCAAAAAATATATAGCTGCCGCTGATGCAATCGCCGCTACCGAGCAAATGCTCTCGGACACTGACGAAGAATTGCGCACCATGGCCAAAGAAGAGTTAGCCGTCCTTGAGGAAACCATCGAGGGCCTTGAGAAAACGCTTCAACTATTGTTGCTGCCTAAAGACCCGAACGACGCCAACAATGTCTTCATTGAAATACGGGCTGGTACCGGCGGCGACGAAGCGGCTATTTTTGCCGGCGACCTGCTAAAAATGTACTTGCGGTACGCTGAATCCAAACGTTGGCACACCGAAATCGTCAGTCAACGTGAGGGGGAGCATGGTGGATTCAAAGAGGTCATAGCCCGATTTGAAGGCAACCAAGTCTACGGTCAGCTTAAATTTGAGTCCGGAGCACACCGGGTGCAGCGAGTGCCGCAGACCGAATCCCAAGGACGTATTCACACCTCAGCCTGCACCGTCGCCGTGTTGCCGGAGATCGAGTCGATCGATGGAATCGACATTAATAAAAACGACCTTCGTGTTGACACCTATCGAGCCAGCGGCGCGGGCGGACAACACGTTAACAAAACCGATTCGGCGATACGGCTGACTCATCTGCCAACAGGCATTGTTGTCGAGTGCCAGGACGAGCGTTCCCAGCATAAGAACCGCGCTCGGGCGATGAGTCTGCTGCAAGCAAAGCTTCTGGACAAAGCCCAAAGCGAGCAAAGCCAAGAGCAAGCTCAACAAAGGAAGAGCTTGGTCGGCAGTGGTGACCGATCTGAAAAAATCCGTACCTATAACTTTCCCGACGGTCGAGTCACGGACCACCGCATTAACCTTACCTTGCACCGCCTGACCCAAATCATGGCAGGAGAACTCGATTCGGTGATTGATCCGTTACGCAGTGAGCATCAGGCGGACCTCTTGGGAGCACTGGGGATGGATCAAGAAGGCGATGATTGAGACCTTGGAGTCGTTAAGGGTTGCGACTGCCAAAGCCCTTGGGCATCTTGACGAACCTCATCTTGAGGCAGATTTGCTTATCGGTCACGTGCTCGATCTCACCCGATCCCAAATGTGGGCTAGACATGATCAGTCAGTCACCTGTGAGCACCAACAAGCGGTCTGGAATTTGATTGAAAAACGCCGACGAGGTGTTCCCGCAGCTTATTTGATCGGCAAAAAAGGATTTTGGGACAACGATTTTTACGTAACACCTGAAACCCTCATTCCACGACCTGAAACCGAACTCTTGGTCGAAACCATCCTCGCTCGATCCGATAACGAGGCGCGATCGGTAGTTGATCTGGGCACCGGCTCTGGCGCAATTGCCATCAGTCTTGCCAAAGCCAGACCGCAATGGCACGTCATTGCAACCGACTGCATGCCCGGCGCAATCGAGATCGCCCAACAAAATGCCAATCAAGTAGGGAACATTGATTGGCTGATTGCTGATTGGTTAACGGCTTTTCGTCAGGGTTGTTTTGACATTATTGTTGCCAACCCACCCTATATTGACGAGACCGACCCACATCTTGACGACCTCGTCTATGAGCCGAGGTCAGCCTTGGTGTCTGGCAATGGCGGGTTTGCCGACCTGAACGAGATCATGACTTCTGCTAAGAGCGCTCTCAAACCTAACGGTTACCTCATTGTCGAACATGGCTTTAATCAACAAACTGCTGTAGAAAATGGCCTTCGAAAAGCAGGACTTTATACACAGGCCCTGAAGGACTTATCGGGACAACCTCGCGCTGTGATAGCCACGCTGGGAGCTTAACCCATGGACGACAACGACTTACTACGTTATAGCAGACATATCTTGCTCCCAGAGGTCGACCTTGCTGGCCAGGAAAAACTGACTACGAGTCACGTCGCCATTATTGGCTTGGGTGGTCTAGGCAGCCCAGTCGCCTTGTATTTAGCCGCCTCAGGCATCACGCGTCTAACACTGGTCGACCATGACCGCGTCGACTTAGGTAATTTGCAAAGGCAAATTGCGCACACCGAAAGCCGTATTGGTGAGCCCAAGGTACATTCCGCGGCGCTAGCGATCGCTGGAATCAACAGTAATACCCTCGTCAAAGCCGTTGATCAGAAATTGAGCGCTGATGAGTTGTTGCGAATGGCCAGGGATGTCGATCTTATTGTTGATTGCACCGATAATTTTGAGTCGCGCAGGCTCATCAACCGTGCTTGCGTTGCAACTAAGACGCCGCTTGTCTCTGGCGCTGCTATACGTCTAGAAGGCCAGTTAATGGTCTTTGACCCCACCATTGAGGATAGCCCCTGCTATCAGTGTCTCTACGGCGACGACTTGCAAACGGAGGCTGATTGCGCCACTACCGGGGTGATCGCCCCTATCGTGGGCGTTTTTGGTAGTCTCATGGCTCTAGAGGCATTAAAGGTGATCCTTGGCATTGCCAAGGACCATACCGGTTGCTTAACCACCTTAGATGGCCTCAGTAACCGCTGGCACAATTTTTCATTCAAGAAGCGACCGGATTGTCCAGCGTGTTCAGGTTGAGATGCGCCTTGGCTTGTTGGTCTGCCTGATACGACGACCGCACCAAGGGGCCGCTAGCAACTTGAGAAAAGCCCATCTTTTTTGCTGTTTCGGCGAGTTCTAAAAATTCATCTGGGTGGACATACCGCTCAACCGCCAAATGATCTCGACTCGGCTGCAAGTACTGACCTAGCGTCAACATATCCACCTCGTGGTCACGCAAATCAGCCATAACTGCCTCGACCTCTGACAACGTTTCTCCAAGACCGAGCATCAAACCTGATTTCGTAATCACCGATGGCTGAATCATTTTGTATCGCTTCAACAGGGATAACGACCACTCGTAGTCAGCTCCTGGACGCGCCTTTTTGTACAGCCGCGGCACCGTTTCTAGATTGTGATTGAATACATCCGGTGGCGTTTCGCGCAAGATTTCGAGGGCTATGTCCATTCGCCCACGGAAATCTGGTACCAGCACCTCCAATCGGGTTGTGGGATTCGCTGCCCGGACCGCTGCAATACAAGCGGCAAAGTGCCCAGCACCACTATCTTTCAGGTCGTCTCGATCAACAGAGGTGACAACTACATAGGACAGACCCATCTCCGCAACCGCGGCAGCAAGTTCATCAGGTTCGTTGGGATCGAGGGGATTAGGCTTGCCGTGGGCCACATCACAGAAGGGACATCGTCTTGTGCAAATCTCGCCCATTATCATAAAGGTGGCGGTGCCATGCGAAAAACATTCAGACAAATTAGGGCAACTGGCCTCTTCGCACACCGACGCCAGTTTTCGGCGCCGGAGCACCTGTTTAATCCGGTCGACCTCGGGGCTCGGCGTCAGCCTGACGCGAATCCAGTCGGGCTTTCGGAGGAGTTGCTCACTGGGTATAACCTTGACTGGAATCCTCCGTACCTTATCAAAGCCGCGTAGTTTCTCCCCTTGAATCAAGCGGTTCTTATTCTCAGCCACATTATCTCTCCAATCTGATCAAGTCGCGCGCTTAAACGTTGTGCCAGTACTTAACTTTGCTTGCAGCTCTGTCAGCAGGGCCTGCTCAATATTCGCTGTTGTGGTGTTCACCCCTTCCGCTGCCAAATCAGTCACTTCCAGCCCGACATGACCACAAGGATTTATTCTGGAAAAGGGCTGCAAATCCATGCCCACATTAAAGCTGAGCCCGTGATAACTGTACCCTCTGGATATCCGCAGCCCTAGCGCAGCGATCTTTCGCGGCCCGATGTACACGCCCGGGGCACCAGGTCGTCGCTCCGCCTTCAAACCCAGGTCCGAGATACATGCAATCACCGCTGACTCAAGCGAAGTCACTAGGGCTTTCACACCCAGACCTAACCGTTTTACGTTGAGCAATGTGTAAACGACTACTTGCCCGGGCCCGTGGTACGTGACTTGACCGCCTCGATCAGATCGTACCACCGGGATATCGCCTGCGGCTATTATATGCTCGATTTTACCGGCCTGCCCTAAGGTAAACACCGGCGGATGGGAAACCACCCACAATTCATCTGGGTCTTCAGGCGACCTTGCCCGGGTATAAGCTTGCTGCTCAGCCAGCACGGTTTGATAATTTTGCTCACCGAGGTATCTAACCCTAAAGTTAGCCAATGGCCGATCTACTCATAACACCATCTTTAATCCTGGGATCGTTTTCAACGCTCCAAACAACTCTGCGAGCATCTTCTCGCTCAAGGCCCAGAGCGTCACCTTAATGGACTCGTAGTTACCTTTCGCACTGGTTTGAAAAACAATGTCCTCGTCTTTCAACCTTGAGTCAAAGGCTTTTAATACACCGATCACCGTCTGCCTGAACTCTATTGACGCAGCGCCAATGACCTTTATCGGATACGCACAAGGAAACTCTATGATGGGCGGTTTTTCCATGACTATAGCGCCAGCGGATCTCCGGAAAAGGTTTCAACAAAAAACAAGTGCACTGCATCAGTTGCCCTTGAAACCCAACCCGCTTCTTGAACGGCGTTTAACGCAATCAACGGCCTATCCAACACAATTGTGTCATCTAACCGTACGATCAGTTGCCCCAGTTGCTGCCCTTGATCAATCGGCGCACTAATGACCGGCTCCAAGGTAATTTCTGCTTCAAGTTCGCCGCGCTTACCCCTTGGAATTGTTAATTTTGCGGTAGCCTCGAGGCCAACATCTAAAGAACCATGCATACCGCCCCAAACTTTTACCCGCTGCAAGCTATCAAAGGGCTCATAGAGTTGCACAGACTCATAGTAGCGAAAGCCGTAGTTTAAAAGTTTCTGCGACTCTGTTGCTCGTGCTCGCTCAGAGGTCGCGCCCATCACCACCGATATCAATCGCATCGTATCCCGCTCGGCTGACGCAACAAGACAATAGCCCGCTGCTTGAGTATGGCCTGTTTTTACCCCATCTACCGAATCGTCAGCCCATAGCAAACGATTTCGATTGGGCTGACGAATGTCATTATAGCTAAAATATTTTTCCCGATAAATTTCGTAATGCCCGGGATAGTCACGAATGAGAGCCTGCGCGAGTATCGACATGTCTTTGGCAGTGGTGTAGTGGCCTTCATCGGGAAGGCCCGTAGCGTTTTTAAACTGCGAGCGGGTCATACCCAACTGCTGGGCTATCTGGTTCATAACATCTGCAAAAGCGGCCTCATCTCCAGCAATGTACTCAGCCATGGCAACACTGGCATCGTTGCCACTTTGGATAACTATTCCTCGAATCAAATCTTCGACCGAGACTTCCGTACCCTCGCGAATAAACATCCGAGAGCCTTCTGTCTTCCAGGCTTTAACACTGATCGGCACCGTGTCTTGGGGCGAGATTCGGCCTGCTGCGATCTCCGAGGCGATGACATAACTGGTCATGATTTTAGTGAGACTTGCAGGCGGCAACCGCATCTCTGCGTTTTGTTCTACCAAAACTGCACCAGTCACTGCATCGAGCAGAATATGGCCTTCTGTGGCCAATTGCGGCGGCGCAGGGATAATAACGGGCGCCGCCATCGCGGACGATAAAAACAGACCCAAAAGCACAGTTAACAAACAACGCATGATCGGAGAAAATCCTTCTAAAACAATAGGAGTGTAGACAATTTGAGCTTCTTATATTAACGCGGACTGGGGCCAGGCGCTAATTGGCAACGACTTTGACAGGCTTATTTAGACCCATCTGCACGAGGATGGCAGTCACGGTATCTTCGGTTTTGGTTTGTTTGATCGGTCCGATCCAGACCTTATGCAAGATACTGTCGGTTTCGAACTCGCTTTGCAGCACTCGAACCGGGGCTTTTAAGCGCTGCAGCATAAAATTAGCTTCTATGTTTCGCTTCAAATTATTTGCACTGCTCAACGACTGAAATGCACCGGCTTGAATGTAAACTTTTGGCGGTGTCTCTGACTTCGCCTTGCCCTCAACGGGATAATTAACCGCATCGAGCGCTTCAACTACCACGGGCGCAGTACCTTGCTTAGAAAACCCAAGTGCCTTTGCAGCGGCGAACGACAAATCAATGATACGGTCATCGTGGAAGGGGCCGCGATCATTAATCCTGACATCTATTTTTCGACCATTATCTAAATTCGTGACACGGACCATTGTGGGTATGGGTAACGTTTTATGTGCAGCAGAGAGGCCCTGCATGTCAAATACTTCGCCATTCGAGGTTTTGCGTCCATGGAACTTAGGCCCATACCAAGAGGCAATGCCTACTTCGACGTATCCTTGGCTATCTCGGTTGACCTCATAGCGGTCGCCAAATACCTCGTAAGGGCTATTCCAAGGCTCACGAACACCATCATTGACACGATAGGTCATCGCTTCAGAACTGACGTGCTCACTTTCCTGTCCAATGATCTCTCCTTCTGGGAGCGTCGCTGGCCCCACGGTCGATTCTTGTATTTCCACCGTTGGGTCATTTGGGGGTTCAACCGGATTTTCATCCTCCGGGCCTTGAACGTCCTTATCGGCCGATGCTGAGATATTCTGGGTATCGGTAATTCTTTCGAAGAGCCCCTCTGCCATTTGCCTGGGGTCTGACTGACATCCCATCAATAAAAGCATCCCTAGCATCAAAGCGCTAACAGATGTAGACCGCACAACCTTCAACATCAGGGCTGACCCGCGCGCAATTGCTCGCTTAACTGGAAAACAGCCATCGCATAAAGACGACTCCGGTTATACCGAGTGATGGCATAAAAATTTTGGAAGCCAAGCCAAAACTCTGCCCCTTGTTTGCCTTCATACCGCAATGGATTTACAACGGTTGCATTGTCGAGCGAATCAAGGCTCACACCATATTGTTTAAGCACCTCTAACGATGTCGCAGGCTTTAACCCTTGATTTAAAAATGTCTCAGGGACCTCCGCCAGCGCCGGCACTCGTTTAAGCACTGGGCCATCTTTGACCCACTTATGGACCGCTAAATAATTGGCGACACTCGCAATGGCATCATTTGGTGATTCCCAAATATCGATAAAGGCATCGCCATTAAAATCAACCGCATAATGTCGATAGCTACTCGGAATAAACTGCCCGTAACCCATCGCCCCAGCATAAGATCCTTTAAGAGAGGTCACCGGCTTATTCTGTTCTCGTGCCAGCAAAAATAATTGCCGCAATTCTTTCCGAAAAAAGGCACTACGAGGAGGATAATCAAACGCCAACGTCGACAATGCGTCTATGACTCGAAAACTGCCTTTGTTACGTCCATAGGACGTCTCAACACCCAATATCGCTAGGATGATCCAGCGATCGACCCCCCATTTGGCCTCAGCGCGTTCAAAAATTGCCCGATGTGACTGCTCAAAATCAATCCCCTGACGCACACGCGCTTTCGTCAGGAAAATATCCTGATAGCTCGCCCAATTGAGTACTCTCTCGGCTGGCCTTGAGATCGCATCGATAATCGACTGCTTATAAACTGCTTGACCAAAAACGGCTCTCAAGGTGTCGGGGTCAAAACCGTCCTCTCGATTAAGTTCTTCAATAAAGGCCTCAACATCCTCTCGGCCTCCATAATCGGCGGTCAGCTGTGCGCAAAAAGTACAAAGCAATAAAAGCACTCCACCCCGCCCTACCAGAAAGCGCCAGCGATTTTGGATTAAGACTTTGGCAATATGCTTGATCAAATGTTTATCCTTCGATGACTATGAATCGACATCAACATACCGAACCCCGCAAACAGGGTCAGCAAGGATGACCCCCCAAAACTCACCAGCGGCAGAGGCACCCCGACTACTGGAAGGATACCCGACACCATACCAATATTCACGAAGACATAAACCGCAAAAGTAAAGGTAATGCTGCCAGCTAGGAGCCTGCCAAACGTATCCTGAGCCTGCACCGAAATCAGAAGACCCCGAAATATGAACAGGCCGTAAAGCATTAGCAGCGACGCCACCCCGATGAATCCCAGCTCTTCGGCGAGCACTGCTACGATAAAATCGGTCTGAGTCTCTGGTAGGAAATCTAAATGTGATTGAGTCCCGTTCAATAGTCCCTTACCACCCAATCCACCCGAACCGATGGCGATTTTTGATTGAATGATATTCCATCCAGCGCCCAGAGGGTCTCGTTCTGGGTCGAAGAGCGTCAATATTCGCTGCCGTTGATACTCTCTGATTAAAAACCACATTACCGGTGCCGCAGCAACAAGTATGGCGCCAAGCCCCATCAAAAAACGCCAAGATAAACCAGCTAACAAAAGCACCAATAACCCTGATGCTGCAATCAGCAGCGCGGTGCCCAAATCTGGCTGCATCAAAATTAGGCCAAAAGGCACTAACATCAGAGCCATGCCAACCGTGAGCGGTTTCGTTCCTGGTGGTAAATGTCGGTCACTCAAATACCAAGCCATCACCATTGGCAAAAATACCTTCATGGCTTCTGAGGGTTGAAAGTTGATCAGACCTGGAATTCTAAGCCAACGTCTCGATCCATTAACCTCGGTGCCAAAGGGATACGTTAGCGCCAGCAATAGCAAACCAATCAGGTATAGCACAGGCGCGAGCCGCAGCAAGACATAAGGCGGCACCTGCGCTACCAATAACATCAGCCCGAACCCAGCAGCCAATCGAACACATTGAGCTTGGATGACTGAAGTTGAAGCGTCCGCCGCGCTGTAAAGTATCAGCAAGCCAAAACTTACGATCACCGCCAGAATACAAAACAGTAAAGGATCAACGTTAAACCAGTTAAATACCGGCGTGCGACCACTGTAGCCCTCACTCGTACCCGGTAACTGTCTGATAAAGTCTCGGCTCACGGCATTAGCCCGGCGGCAGTCATAGCAGTGGCCAGAGGCTTAGATTCAAGCAAGTAATAATCCAGTAGCTCCCGGGCGATGGGTGCCGCCTGTTCGCTACCTCCGCCACCATTTTCAATGAGAACCGCAATTGCAATTTCGGGCGCAACAACCGGCGCAAACGCGACAAACCAAGCATGTTTACGTTGTCTTTCCGAAATTAAGGATGCGTCGTAGACTTCACCTTGCTCGATTTCTACTACTTGTGCAGTGCCAGACTTACCCGCCATACGATATTCGATATCTCTACCAATATAGGCCCAGGCCGTGCCATTTTCGCCAAACCCTTGGTTACCCCGATGAACAACCATCTCCATGGCCTCTATGATAGGTTCGAAAAGCGCTTGGGATAACGGCTCACCCAATGCTTGGGTTGGACTCGGCGCTTGTTCTAATGCCGACGATTGAACCATCCTCGGCCGGACAAACTTGCCTCTGTTGGCTAATGTTGCCACCGCGGTAGCCATTTGCAGTGGCGTCACTAACACATCGCCGTGACCGATTCCTAGATTCACCGTATCGCCAGGATACCAAGGCAATCTCTTGACCTGCTGCTTCCAGTCCCGACTGGGTAGGAGCCCAACGCTTGCTTCAGGCAGATCTAGGGCAGTCACTGCACCAAACCCGAAGCGAGAAAGCCCCTCTGACAGCCGATCTATGCCTAATCGTACGGCGAGATCATAAAAATATACGTTGCAGGATCGATAAATTGCTTTCTGAAGATTAACTTGACCATGCCCACCGGCATCTGTCTTGGTCCAATTCCAATCTCGATAGAGCCGCTCATTTCCAGGCAATTGGTACCAACCTGGGTCCTCAATCTTGTCTTTGATATTTGCAAACCCCTCACCTAAAGCAACCAGACCAATGAATGGCTTCAGTGTCGATCCGGGTTGGTACTGCCCTTGAATCGCTCGATTAAAAAGCGGCGCATCAACCGAAGTTCTCAGAGCATTGTAGGCTTTGTGAGATATGCCTTGAACAAATAAGTTAGGATCATAAGCCGGGCGACTGAGCAACGCCAAGATACCGCCACTCTTAGGTTCTATAGCGACAATTGCGCCGCGCCGATCACCAAGGGCCCTGTCGGCTGCCGCCTGGAGGCCGACATCCAAGTACAGCTGAAGATCTCTGCCGTTAACGGGTTTCACCGACTCAAGGGTTTGCATTTGTCGACCTCGAGCATTGACTTCGATCTGGTCATAGCCGACTTGACCTAGAAGCGTACCTTCGTAAAAGCGCTCAACGCCTAATTTCCCGATGTGGTCTGTGCCGGCATAGTCCGTGGCGTTAATCAACTTGGCATCTTGATCATTAATCCGTCTGACCGAACCTACGGCATGGGCAACGAGTTCACCTTGGGGATAGTTTCGAACCAATTTACCGCTGACAAATAAACCAGGGAACTGATAGCGATTGGCTTCAAATTGCGCCACTTGAGCATCAGACAAATCAAACAATACGGGCAGCGCCTCGAATCGACGATATTGTCGCTCCGCAAGCGAGCGAAATCGCTCTACTTCTTCGAGGCTCATCTCCAGTACTGCCTGCAATTTCTGCAGAGTGTCTGGCACATCATTGATCTGCTCTGGAATCAAGCGTAGATCTCTGGAAGGCCGATTATCTGCAAGCAATAGGCCTTTGGCATCTAAAATCAAGCCGCGAACTGGCGGTCTTGCCACCACTTGAATGCGATTCTCTTCAGATTGCGAGACAGCATCCCGATACTCGTAAATTTGTAGGTATCCGATTCGCGCAAGCAACGCCAAAAATAAAAGACCAACCACTAACGCACCGGCGGCAACGCGCTCGATATAGATCTGACTCTCTAAATGATGATCTTTTAAAGCGAGAGGTTCGGCCATAGCTACTTATGATAAGGATGATTCTTTAACAGCGTCCATGCTCGATAGAGCTGCTCAGCGATCAAGATACGCACCATAAAATGTGGGAAGGTAAGTCTAGACAAACTCAGCGTCCAATCCGCTCGGTCGAGCAGGCTTTGTGCAAGGCCATCTGGCCCACCGATCAAAATTTGCACCTGCGGATACTCAAGCATCCACTGTTCCATACGCTTAGATAGCGCTTCGGTCTCAACTTGCGTACCCGATTTATCCAGAGCTATTAAATAGGCGCCATCTTTTATCTGGCGAGTAAACTGCTCCGCTTCTGCGCGACGATAATCCTCGGCACGACCGCCTTTGATGCGCTTTGCGGTAGCACACTCTGTTAACAGAAGACGACACTCCGGCGGCAGGCGCTTTTGGTAGACCCCAAAACCCGATGAGACCCACTCTGGGGCACCCACCCCTGCACCCAAGAGCTCAATCTTCACGACGTCGCATTAGAGTCTCGAGCCGTGAGGCTCCAAAGGCTCTCAAGATCATATAAATCTCGGACCTCTTGCAGCATGACATGGACCAACACATCAGCAAGATCGACCAGCACCCAGTCACCTTCATCCTCACCCTCGATGCCAAGAGGCTGCTGACCAGCACTTTTTGCCTGCTCAACGACATTCGCTGCCAATGCCTTAACTTGTCGAGAGGATTGCCCAGTTGCGACGACCATAACATCGGCGATATCAGTCTGCCCTCGAACATCTAAGACGGTTAAGTCTTGGCCTTTAATATCATCTAATGCGTCAAGCACTAATCGAGTTAACTCGTCCGTATTCATCATTTTTGATCTACCTTACTGCGCATTCGCATATAACTTTCGCGCTTTTATAAAAGCGAGTACTTCGGGTTTCAGCAACCTTGAAACGTCGTCATCATCAAGCAGTTTACGCCGAATTTCTGTTGAGGATACTTCGATCTGCTGCTGATCTAGGAAAAAAATACTACCGCTCGGAGCGGCTTTTAAGCGCTCAACCGATTCAACCTTAAAATCTGCTTCTAATGCTAACAAGGCAGGTGGCACCTCAACCTTGGGGCGTCGCGGGCAGACCACCAAATGTACCTGCGAGAGAATGTTTTGCCAGAGGCGCCACTGCGTTAAGCCAGAGTATGCGTCCTCCCCTAACACAAAGTACATCCGCGCCTCCGACCCCAGTTTAGCCCGAAGCGTGGTCACAGTATCGATGGTGTAAGAAACATCGCCCCTCATAACTTCTAGATCGTCGACATAGCACCGAGGCTCATCAGCTAAAGCGATTTCTAGCATCGCTAACCTTTCGGACGCGGTTGCCCCCAAGCACCCCTTATGGGGCGCACTATTGAGCGGTACAAAACAGATATCGACGTCTAACCGTTCAGAAACGGCTGCTGCCATCGCCAAATGACCGGTATGGACTGGATCGAAGGTACCACCAAATATTGCAATATCGATTTGGCTACGGGTCATGCCCGAATTTGCCCGGTACCGTATACGACATACTTTTCGCTGGTTAATCCCTCCAATCCAACTGGGCCCCGAGCATGTAATTTATCAGTAGAAATACCAATCTCTGCTCCAAGCCCATATTCGAATCCATCAGCAAATCGAGTCGATGCATTGACCATAACCGAGCTCGAGTCCACTTCACGCATGAAGGTTTGAGTCGCCTGCAGACTTTCGGTGACGATCGCGTCCGTATGATTTGAGCCATAATGATTGATATGGGCTATGGCGTCATCAAGATCCGCGCAGGTTTTGACGGATAAAATCGGCCCTAAATACTCGGTGACCCAATCCTCAGCACTGGCTAGCTGGACACTACCAACATCCGTCAATTTAGATCGAGTACGCTCACAAGCCCTGACTTCGACACCGGCATGAATCAGCGCTGAAAGCGCTTCATCAACAAAAGATGCTGGCAGGTCTTTGTGTAGCAACAAAGTTTCCATTGCGTTGCAGACGGCATATCGATGGGTTTTAGCGTTCATTATAAGTGCGTGAGCCATCTCGAGATTTGCATCCTCGTGGATATAAAGATGGCAGATACCGTCTAGGTGTTTCAAAACAGGGATACGCGCGTCCCGAGCAACCCGCTCAATCAGGCTCTTACCCCCTCGAGGGATAATCAGATCCACATAAGTGTCGAGCGCTAAAAGTTCACCGACGGCTGCCCGATCGGTGGTTTGAATTAGCTGAACCCAATGTGGGTTAAGGTCAGCGGCGATAAGTCCCCGCTGGATACAGGCCGACAGCGCTTGATTGGTAACGATACATTCTGAACCACCCCGTAAAATAACTGCGTTCCCAGACTTTAAGCAAAGGCCGGCAGCATCGATTGTCACGTTGGGCCTAGATTCATAAATCATACCAATCACGCCAAGGGGGGTACGCATCTTGCCAATATTCAAGCCGTTCGGTCGCACCGTGAGGTCTTTTACAGCGCCCACGGGATCTTGCAGCCCGATTATGTGTTGCAGTCCTTCTACCATCCCAGCAACACCACTTGCACCTAATGCCAATCGATCTAAGCTCGCTGCATCTAAACCTTGCTCGGTGGCATGAGCAATATCTAATGCGTTGGCCGATAGAATCTCATCGGTTGCCTCGATAATTTCGAGGACAATCTTTTCAAGTGCACGGTTTTTATCCGCCGTGCTAGCTCGACGTGCCGCAATCGCAGCAGCCTTAGCATTTTTGCCGATTTCTAACACTGTTTGTTCAATTTGCTTCATCAAATTCTTCTAGCGGGGTTTTAGACTTTTTAGGTATCAACGCCTTAATCATGGGTTATCGACTGTGAAGTACTCACCCCTAAGACGTTTCTGCCTCGGTTTGTAATTGGTCTAGGATTTTTTCCAAATGATTTAACCGAACCACCGGATCATGAATCTCTAGCATCCGCTGACGCACGGTATTTTTTAACGGTAAAAGTTCTGCTAAGCGGCCACCCAGATTGGCCAAGTGTTGATAATCAATCTGATGACGAGCGATCTTGACAGCTGGGTGCGCTAACAGGTGTTCGAGTATATCAATGAGCGATTCGTCCTCTGGGCCCGTCTCAATCACTGGCTCTGGCGTCATCAGCAACACCTGAGCAAACATCGCTCGCTGTTTGTCTTCGAACGTGTCCAAAATTTTAAATTTCTGCTGCGCCTGAATCTCAATGGTTAATTGGCCTTGGTCGTTCTGGTCAAAATTCTGAACAGTACACCGGCTCCCTACCCGGGCCACGTGCGGCGCATTTTTATCCTCTATTGACGATGCAGCTTGCCCGTCTTCAGCCAGTACAACGCCGAGGGAATCCCCCGTCTTTAAAATCTTGGCAATCACATCTAAGTGCCTTGCCTCACGAATACAAAGCGTCGTTACACCGCCAGGGAACAGCACGCTAGACAGAGGAAACAGCGCTAGCTCACATTGGCTCAAAGCAGCCTCCGTATACCGAAGGAACGGCTGTCTTCCGCGATACCACATCCGCTAACGCCAAAGCGCAGTACCGACAAATCAACGCGTCAAGATTCATTTGTTAGAACGGAATATCATCATCGAAGTCGTCTGATGGTGGTGGCCCAACATCATCTTGAGCCCGCGCAGGGGCTGAGGTTGGCGCACCGAAATTGCCAGCGCCGCCATCCATGCCGCCACGAGAATCGAGCATTTGCATTTCACTTGCGACAATCTCAGTCGTGTAATGCTTCTGACCTTCGCGTTCCCACTCTCGAGTTCTAAGCTCACCCTCTAAGTAAATTTTTGAGCCTCGTTTTAGATACTCACTGGCAATCTCGGCCAAGCGATTAAAAAACACAATCCTATGCCATTCGGTACGCTCTTTTTGTTCTCCAGAGTCTCTATCTCGCCAACTTTTCGACGTTGCCACCGAGACGTTGGTGACGGCGCCCCCTGATGGCAAATAACGCGTCTCTGGATCGCGACCTAAATTGCCGACAATAATTACTTTGTTGATACCTCTCGCCATGTCCGCTCCTATTAATCAATTGACGGTTATTGCTTCTATCCGTTGCCCGGTTCCCGATGCATCCCAGCCGCAACTTGTGCATACATCGGAAACCTTTAACTCTTGACCGTAAATCATAACCCCTTGGGGCCGCTAAGGGCAGCGCTGCGGCCCTTAGCCACGTGATTTAGCGCCTGCTATTTTCTGCTCTCGAAAGTTTAATACGAGCAACAACACAACCCAACCGAGCGCCAATGCCCCATTGGCTACCAACACAGCAGATAAACTCAAATGCGCCATCCACAACCCACCCAGGCTGCCTCCAGCAAACAGTCCTAAGAACTGGCTGGTTGAGTAGATACCCATCGCCTTACCCCGAACTGCCTCAGGAGCCACCTGTGAAACCAGTGCCGGAAGTGTTGCTTCTAAATAGTTGAAGCCCACAAAAAAGACTAATAACCCCAGCAACACCCATGCAGCAGAAACACCTAGCGCTAGTAACAATAGACCCAAGATCATGATCAGAATAGCCGGAACCACCTTAGCGATAATCACCTGACTTTTGCCCCAGCGGATAATCGCGGGCAACATAATCATAAAAGATCCAAACAATACGCCTAGATAGATCCAGCTATGATCGGCGACGGCGATTTCTACGCTCACCAACAGCCTCGGAATCACCAAAAAACTCGACATTAACAAGAAGTGGTTGATAAAAATGCTCAAATTCAACCACTGAAACTGTGCGTTTTGACTCAATCCTCGCACGGGGTGCGTCGGCTCAGTCGTTACTCTAAGCTGCGCAACAGCCGCAAAAGGCATTACCAAGACCAACCCAAGGGCTAAAGCGCCCGTCAGCATGCCCAAGTAAAAAACCGCCGACAACCCACCAATATCATAAATTAGCGGTCCTAAAATCAGCGACAATCCGAAGGCGACACCGATACTAGCGCCGATCATCGCCATCACTGATGCTCGCCATTCGGGCCGAATTTCGTCGGCGACGACCGCCAGCAAAACGCCAGCAATTGCACCCGCCCCTTGGAGCGCTCGACCCAACAAAATACCCCAGATCGAGTCAGCGACTGCGGCAAGCCAGCTCCCTAAAACAAACAGGACCAATCCAAATACCAATACCGATTTGCGTCCTAGCCGGTCTGACAAGATACCAAATGGAATTTGCATACCCGCTTGAAGCAGGCCATAGATGCCTAGGGTGACCCCAATCATCAGCGACCCCGCAGCATAATCGTCGTTTGCGGCCAGCGTGAATATTGGCAAAATACTGAATAAGCCTAGCATTCGTACAAAATACAAAAGGCTCACCAGTAACCCGGTCATTCTCTCGGTTTTATTCATGTAGTAGGCCTAATGCGTGCTTTGATCTTTGCGAAACCTATTGCAAACCCTTAGTATCGCTACCTGCGGTTTTACCAATGGCGGTAGACCTTGAAGCGGGTGTTCCCGAAGCTCCGGCTTCATAATTGGGACCGGCTTTTTCGGCGTCGGATGATATCAGGCTTTTGTTTTTGCCGCACGAAACTCCTCCTGAAACGGGTACATTTTAGTCGCAACGAACAACGTAAAATCCATAACGATTACCTCGGAACCAGACTATGCCGACTAAAACGATTTCGATTCGGGGCGCTCGAACCCATAACTTGAAAAACATTGATCTGGATATACCCAGAGATTGTCTTACAGTGATCACCGGCTTATCTGGGTCTGGAAAATCCTCTCTCGCTTTTGACACCCTCTATGCCGAGGGGCAAAGACGCTATGTCGAGAGTTTATCGACCTATGCCAGACAATTCTTGGCTATCATGGAAAAACCCGATGTCGATCTGATTGAAGGCTTGTCTCCAGCTATTTCCATCGAGCAAAAAACCACCTCTCATAACCCTCGATCGACCGTCGGCACCATCACAGAGATTGCCGATTATCTGCGTCTCTTGTTCGCCCGGGTGGGAGAACCCCACTGCCCTGACCACGGACTCCCCCTCAAGGCCCAAACGATCGCACAAATGGTGGATCACGTCCTTGATATGCAACCAGATCAAAGGCTGATGCTCCTCGCGCCAGTAGTTCAAGGGAAACGGGGTGAACACGCCCAGTTACTTAAACAACTTGCCAGTCAAGGCTTTGTCAGAATTCGGGTGAACGGTGATTTAGTCGCGCTAGATGACCTATCTCCCCTTGATAAAAACAAGCGACATACCATTGAAGTTGTCGTAGATCGCTTTAAGGTGCGTCCAGACCTTGCGATCCGACTTGCAGATTCCTTTGAAACCGCCACCAAAACCTCGGGCGGCACCGCGATTATTGCGAATCTAGATGAAGCGGCTGAAGAAATTTTGTTCTCGGCCAATTTTGCATGCCCAACGTGCGGCTATTCGATGCCCGCACTCGAGCCGAGGCTCTTTTCCTTTAATAACCCTAACGGGGCCTGTCAAAGTTGCGATGGCCTAGGCACTCAGAAGATATTTGACCCAGCTATCCTCATTAGGGATGACAGTCTATCGATCTCTGAGGGCGCAATTTCAGGCTGGGATCGTCAACATGTCTATTATTATCAATTGCTCGAACAAGTTGCTCAACACTACCAATTTTCGTTGGATGTCCCATTTAATATGCTTGAAGCACATCATCAATCGGTGATCTTCGACGGTAGCGGCGACACTGAAATACCCTTTTACTATGCTGATCAAACCGGTCAGCGGGTGCTGAGGCAGCACCGATTCGAAGGCATCATTCCTAATCTTAAGCGACGCTACGAAGAAACCAGTTCTCAGACCGTAAAGGATCAACTCAGCACTTGGCTTCGAGAGCAAACGTGTCAAAGCTGCAAGGGCCAACGGCTCAACCCTGGCGCATTGTCGGTGACCATTGGTGGTAAGAATTATTCACAATTATCGAATGTCAGCATCCAAACCGCCTTTGAGACGCTCGCAACACTGTCCCTTGGGCATCAGCAGGCCCAAGTCGCTGAACGGATTATCAGTGAAATACGCGCCCGCCTAAGTTTTCTAATTGATGTAGGCCTGAATTATCTATCGCTTTCAAGGCCTGCCAGCACGCTATCAGGCGGCGAGGGCCAACGAATCCGGTTGGCGAGTCAGATTGGCGCCGGACTCGTGGGCGTGATGTACATCCTGGATGAACCTTCGATCGGATTACATCAAAGAGATAATCAACGTTTGCTCGGCACCCTGAGAAAACTCCGGGACATTGGTAATACGGTCATCGTTGTGGAGCATGACGATGAGGCGATTCAGGCGGCCGATTTTATCGTAGACATTGGCCCAGGGGCCGGCGAATTGGGCGGTGAGGTGCTAGCGTCTGGACCGATTTCCGCAATCTTAGATTGCCCAGCCTCAATTACAGGACAGTTTTTGTCCGGCCAGCGCCAAATTGAAATGCCCAAAAATCGACGTCAACCTCAGCAAGACAGTTGGCTAGAATTATCAGGCGCTTCTGGAAACAACCTCAAAGCTGTTGACCTCAAGATTCCGATTGGCCTTTTAACCTGCATCACGGGTGTCTCAGGCTCTGGCAAGTCTACGCTGATCAATCAAACCTTATATCCGATTGCAGCAACTGCCTTAAATGGTGCGACAACCCTAACTGCATCCCCCTATCACTCGATCGAGGGGCTATCGCTTTTGGATAAAGTCGTCGATATTAGTCAGAGCCCAATTGGCCGAACGCCTCGTTCCAACCCTGCTACCTACACCAACATCTTTACGGCGATTCGGGACCTTTTTGCCTCGACTGCAGAGGCTCGGTCCCGTGGCTACAAATCAGGCCGGTTTAGCTTCAACGTCAAAGGTGGACGCTGTGAGGCTTGTCAAGGTGACGGTTTGATCAAAGTTGAGATGCATTTTCTCGCTGACATCTATGTTCAATGCGATGAATGCGAAGGCAAACGCTACAACCGAGAGACTTTAGAAATTCTATATAAAGGCCGATCAATTACCGACATCTTGAACATGACTGTCGACGAAGCGGCTGACTTTTTAAATGCCGTTCCAGTTATCAAGCGTAGGCTTGAGACGCTACAGGAAGTCGGTCTTGGATACATCCGCCTCGGACAAAGTGCAACCACTCTGTCAGGTGGCGAGGCGCAGCGGGTCAAACTCGCTCGAGAACTGGCTAAAATAGACACCGGCAAAACGCTCTATATTTTAGATGAGCCCACAACTGGCCTGCATTTTCATGACATCGATCAGCTATTGAAAGTGATCCATCAACTACGCGATAGAGGCAACACAGTCATTGTTATTGAGCACAATCTGGATGTCGTTAAGACTGCCGATTGGGTCATTGATCTCGGTCCCGAGGGCGGCGAAGGCGGAGGCGAAATTCTCTGTCAGGGCACGCCGGAGACCATTGCTTCGGTAAAGAATTCAGCAACAGGCAGATATCTCAAAGCGCTTCTTGGCGGTTAGCGCCGACGCATCTAGGCTGCGCTGTAAGCCGCTTGCATGGCATCAATAGCAACCCCTCGGTGAATAGGCGCTTGACTGGCGCTTAAAACCGACTCTAGCGCAGATAGACACAGCAATACGTTCTCAGGACGACTGGCATACCCCATCAACCCAATTCGCCAGACCTTGCCCGCAAGCACGCCAAGTCCCGCACCAATTTCTAAATTAAAGTCGGCCAGCAACTGACGCCGAACCACCGCCTCGTCAACACCTTCCGGCACTGTTACTAAATTCAATTGCGGCAACCGTTCTGATTCCGGTACGAAAAAAGCCAATCCCATCGCCTCTAGTCCTGCTTTTAGGGCTTCATGATTTCGCTGGTGACGTAGCCAAGAGGCACTCAGCCCCTCATCAACGGCGATTAGAAGCGCCTCATGAAGACCATACAAGGCATTGACCGGCGCCGTATGGTGATAGGCTCGAGTTTGACCTTCTCCCCAATAGCCCATGATGAGGTTCATATCTAAAAACCAAGATTTTACAGGTGTCCCTCTTGACTGGATGACTTCAGCAGCACGGGGAGACAAGGTAAACGGGGATAAGCCAGGCGCACACGACAAGCACTTTTGGGTGCCACTATAAACAGCATCAGCACCCCAACCATCAACATCGACCTCGCAACCCACAAGGGAAGTCACGCAATCGACAATGGTTAGACAGCCGGCCGCTTGAGCCATCGCGCACAAAGTCTTTGCATCAGACTTAACCCCGGTTGATGTCTCTGCATGGACAAAAGCTACAACCTTAGTATCTGGGTGAGCCTTTAAAGCAGCTTCTAACTGCGCTGGATCAATGGCGCGCCCCCAAGGCGATTCTACACGCACCAAAGTACCGCCCAGCCGCTCAACATTCTCTGCCATGCGCCCACCAAACACCCCGTTTTGCAGCACGATGACTTTATCCCCTGGTTCGACTAAATTGACAAAACTGGCCTCCATACCGGCACTGCCCGGCGCTGATAAAGGCAACGTCAACGCATTGTCAGTCTGAAATACCGTTTGAAGCAGGCGCTTTATTTCGTCCATCAGCCGAATAAACTCAGGATCTAAATGCCCGACCGTAGGCTTTGCCATCGCCGTTAATATACGAGGGTGAACATCCGACGGGCCCGGGCCCATCAAGGTTCTGGGTATCGGTATAAAACTTTGCATGACGTGCAGTCCTTTTGATTGTTGTCGGGTCGCCCGACCTAGCTTCACTGTTATAACGCAAAAGGGCCGGATGAACCGGCCCTTTTGTATAAGATGTCGTGCTATTACTCTTCGCTTTCTTCCACCTCATCGATGATCTCATCATCGGCTATCTCTCGATCGACAAGTTCGACATAAGCCATAGGCGCTGCGTCACCCGCGCGAAAGCCTGCTTTCAAAATGCGCGTGTAGCCGCCTGGTCGATCCTGGAATCTTGGTCCGAGATCTGAGAACAGTTTACCGACGGTCGCCTTGCTACCGGTCCTCGCAAAAGCCAGTCGCCGATTGGCAACCGAATCCTGCTTTGCCAGAGTTATTAAGGGCTCTGCGAATCTGCGGAGTTCTTTGGCTTTGGGTACGGTAGTCTTAATCACTTCATGCTCGACCAAAGAGCAGGTCATGTTTTTAAACATGGCTTTGCGGTGAGACGAGTTTCGATTTAGCTGTTTTCCACTTTTTCTATGACGCATGGTAGGTAGTTCCTAATCTTACATACTTGCCTTGAGACGCTAATTGCTTAACCGAGCAAACGATCATCGCCACGTAAACTTACCGGCGGCCAGTTTTCAAGACGCATGCCAAGAGACAAGCCTCTTGAGGCGAGCACGTCTTTGATTTCTGTCAGCGACTTCTTTCCCAAGTTTGGGGTCTTAAGCAGCTCGACTTCTGTTCGTCTGATTAAATCGCCGATGTAATAAATATTTTCTGCTTTCAGACAGTTAGCAGATCGAACGGTCAACTCCAGATCATCCACTGGACGCAACAAAATAGGATCGATTTCTTCCTCTATTTGCTTCTCTTCAGGAAAATCACTGCTCTGTAAATCAACAAACACAGCAACCTGTTGCTGGAGAATCGTCGCTGCCCGGCGGATTGCCTCTTCTGGATCGATGGTGCCATTCGTCTCTAGATCAATAATCAATTTATCCAGATCTGTTCTCTGCTCAACTCGTGCATTATCGACCTTGTAAGCGACTCTACGGACTGGGCTATATGAGGCATCCAGTAAAAGACTGCCAATCACCCGGCCTGAGTCCTCCTCGCTAACCACTGCATCAGCCGGCTGATAACCCCGGCCTCGACCGACCTTCGCGCGTAGGTTTAACTTACCTGCACTATTGAGGGTGGCAATGACGTGCTCTGGGTTCGCAATCTCGACGTCGTGATCCAGGACAAAATCCCCCGCTGTCACAACACCAGGGCCTTCTTTTGATAACGAGAGTTCCGCTTCGTCAGCCGTGTTTAGCTTAACCGCAACGCCTTTAAGATTAAGCAAAATTTCAATCACATCTTCTTCTACGCCTTCGATGGCGCTGTATTCATGAAGAACTCCCTCGATTTCTACTTCGGTAACCGCACAACCTGGCATACTTGACAGTAAAATGCGCCGCAGGGCGTTACCTAGGGTGTGACCAAAACCACGTTCTAGCGGTTCAAGCACTACTTGTGCTCGGGTGTTGCTCACTTGGTCCACCTGGATATGCTTGGGCGTTAGAAACTCTAGTGACGAATGAGGCATACCTTATCCTTCCTTAATCTTAAATGAATTCAATCGCTTACTTAGAGTAAAGCTCAACAATCAAGTTTTCGTTGATTTCTGATGGCAACTCGTCTCGCTCAGGGTACGCTTTAAGTACCCCCTCTAGACGGTCAACATTGACTTCAACCCAGTCAACAGAAGACCTTTGAGCAGCAAGGTTCAGTGCTCCTTGAATGCGCAGCTGGTTTCTAGAGCGCTCTCTAATCGTGATGGTATCGCCTGCCTCAACTTGGTATGAGGGGATGTTCACCACCTGCCCGTTCACTAAGATTGATTTGTGAGATACCAACTGACGTGATTCTGCTCGCGTGCAACCAAAACCCATGCGATAGACAACATTGTCTAGCCGTCGCTCTAATATGCGCAGCAAATTCTCACCGGTCGCACCTTTTTGACGGTCGGCTTTTTTGTAGTAGTTACGAAACTGTTTTTCTAACACACCATAAATACGACGCACTTTCTGCTTTTCGCGCAGCTGTACACCATAGTCGGTGGCGCGTGCCCGCCGATGCCCATGCATCCCCGGTGCAGTTTCTATCCGACACTTTGACTCAATTGGCCGAACGCCACTTTTTAAGAACAGGTCTGTGCCTTCTCTTCTGGATAACTTTAACTTTGGGCCGAGATATCTGGCCATTGGCAATCTCCTCTTTTACACCCGACGCTTTTTAGGGGGCCGACATCCGTTATGCGGGATCGGTGTCACATCTGTGATGTTCGTTATGCGATAACCTACCGCATTTAACGCTCTGACCGCGGCCTCTCGACCTGGCCCAGGTCCTTTCACAAAGACCTCTAAATTTTGTAGGCCGTACTCTAGAGCTGCGTTACCCGCTCGCTCTGCCGCCACCTGAGCCGCAAACGGTGTGCTTTTTCGAGCCCCTCTAAAACCAGAGCCACCGGCAGTTGCCCAAGCGAGCGCCCCGCCTTGTCGGTCAGTAATGGTAATGATGGTGTTGTTAAAAGAGGCATGCACGTGTGCCAACCCATCGGCAATTTGACGCTTGCCTTTTTTTCGTACCACCGGAGCCTGTTGCGTTTCTGTATCAGACATTCTGTCTACCTACTTTCTTTAATTCGTGAATAACCGTGTCGTTGTGACGTTTACTTCCTGACGGGACGCTTAGGACCCTTACGTGTTCTGGCGTTGGTCTTCGTTCGCTGGCCTCTGACGGGCAGACTCCGACGATGACGAATTCCACGGTTACAACCAAGGTCTAGTAACCGCTTAATATTTAGCTGCACTTCTCGACGAAGGTCCCCTTCAACACTCAGCTTTGCAATCTCACCGCGAAGATCGTCGAGCTCCCCCTCGGTCAACTCACCGACTTTGCTGGTCCGGGCGATGCCTGTCTTATCACACAGCGCTTTTGCTGTTGTACGACCAATACCGTAAATGTACGTCAATGAGATCTCTGCATGCTTATCGTCAGGAATGTTAATTCCAGCTAAACGAGCCATAGGTTGCTCCTGTCTACCTTTCTGTCAGTTTAACCCTGACGTTGTTTATGTTTAGGTTCCGAGCAAATCACTCGAACTGAACCGTTTCGCCGAATAATTCGACAATTTCGGCACATTTTTTTCACTGAAGCTCTTACTTTCATTGGTCTTGACTCCTAGCGCCGCCCAAAATTTTGTAGATTTGACTTTTTCATCAATGATTCATACTGGTGTGACATCAGGTGAGTTTGCACTTGTGCCATAAAATCCATGATCACTACCACAACAATTAACAGTGCTGTTCCGCCTAGTTGAAACGTGATATTGAACTGAATAACTAGAAATTGCGGTAACAAACAGACCAAGGTCATGTACAGCGACCCGAACAATGTTAGTCGGGTGATAATGGTGTCTATATACCGAGCCGTTTGATCACCAGGTCGATAACCTGGGATAAACGCCCCTGAGCGCTTCAAATTGTCTGCGACTTCTTTGGGGTTAAACATGATCGACGTGTACCAAAAGCAAAAGAAGATAATGCCGATGGAAAACAAGATAATATTCAGGGGCTGTCCAGGGGCAATCCAAAGGCTCACGTCCTGAATCCATTCCATTCCTTCGGACTGACCAAACCACTGGCCTATCGACGCTGGAAACAACAACAGACTGCTGGCAAAAATCGCCGGGATAACACCCGCCATGTTCACTTTCAACGGCAAATGCGAGCTCTGGCCTTGGTACATTCGCCGCCCCTGCTGACGGCGAGCATAGTTGATCGTTATTCGCCGTTGCCCACGTTCTACATACACCACGCCAGCGACGATCACGATGGCCAATACAGCAATGCCTAACAGCGCAAGGATCTGTATTTCTCCCTGACGCGCTTGCTCGAATGACTGCCCGATCGCGCCAGGAAAACCTGAGACAATACCGGTAAAGATTATGATCGAAATGCCGTTGCCGATACCCCGCTCAGTGACTTGCTCGCCAAGCCACATAATAAACATAGCCCCCGTTACCAACGTTGCAACCGCGACAAAATGAAACATAAAGGTGCCGGTGTAAGACAATCCCTGCGAGACGAGACCGCTACTCATCGCCATCCCCTGAACCAGCGCTAAAGCCAGCGTGCCATAACGGGTATACTGGGAAATCTTTTTACGGCCAGCTTCCCCTTCTTTGCGCAGCTGCTGCAGCGAGGGTGTTGTCGCTACTAAAAGCTGGGTGATAATACTTGCAGATATATACGGCATGATCCCAAGTGCAAATATACTCATCCGTTCAAGCGCTCCACCGCCGAACATATTCACCAGGTCTAAAATGCCGCCTTGGTTTTGATTGAACAGTAATGCCAGTCGCTCTGGATCGATACCCGGCACAGGAATGTGACTACCAATTCGGTAGACCACAATTGCGAGCAACACAAACAACAACCGGCTACGCAGTTCAGACAAACCGCCACCTGTCGCCATCGCTCTCCCTTGTGCTAATGCACTCGTCATTACCTGATCCTTTGCCGTTCTAACGGTTTATTCTTCGATTTTGCCGCCCGCGGCTTCAATCGCAGCTCTCGCACCTTTAGTCACACCGAGGCCTGAGACCGTTACGGCGCGATCGATACTGCCCGATAATATGACTTTGACACGCTTGGTCTTTTCGTTGATCAGGTCTGCTGTTCTTAGCACATCTATCGTGACCACATCGGCATTGGCAGCCCCCAATTCAGAGAGGGTAATCTCACCCGTAATACGACTCTTTTCTGTTGTAAAACCAAATTTTGGCAATCGCATCTGTAGTGGTTGTTGACCACCTTCAAACCCAGGACGGACTTTCCCACCTGACCGGGACTTCTGTCCTTTATGGCCTCGCCCAGCGGTCTTTCCGAGCCCACTACCAATACCACGCCCTACGCGTTTTTTTGCCTGACGACTGCCCGGCGCACCTGATATAGAATTTAATCGCATGTGCTGTATCTCCTTACGCCTTCACTTCTTCGACGGACACCATGTAAGACACTTTGTTAATCATGCCCCGAACTGACGGCGTGTCTTCAACTAGCGAGGACTGTCTAATTTTGCGCAAACCCAAGCCAGCTACGCAGGCTTTATGAGATTTAAGCCGACCATTTAAACTTTTGTTCAAAGTCACCTTTAAGGTTTTATCTGCCATCGTCGTTTACCCTAGGATTTGTTCAACAGGAAGCCCACGCTTGTCAGCAATCGACTCAGGTGACCGCATGTTCTGCAGACCTTTAAAAGTCGCTCTAATCACATTCACTGGGTTAGTTGAGCCATAGCACTTTGCCAAAACGTTTCTCACTCCGGCTACTTCAAGCACAGCCCGCATTGTTTTTCCTGCGATGATCCCAGTACCTTCAGAGGCAGGCTTCATGAAAATTTTAGAGGCCCCATGTCGCGCATTCACTTCGTACTGAAGCGTTGAACCATCTAAGTCGACGTCGATCATATTTCTACGCGCCGCCTCCATGGCTTTTTGAATTGCCTGAGGCACTTCCCGAGCCTTCCCTCGGCCATAGCCGACCTTGCCATTTCCGTCTCCGACGACAGTCAGTGCAGTGAATCCAAATATCCGTCCGCCCTTGACGACTTTCGCCACTCGGTTTACCTGAACCAGTTTTTCCTGGATCCCTTCTTCGTTGGCGTCTCGATCGTTATAAGCCATGCCTATTCCTTAATTCTTTCTTTATCTTCGAGGCTTAAAATTGTAGGCCTGCTTCTCGCGCAGCATCTGCCAACGCTTTTACTCGCCCGTGGTATTTGTATCCCGAACGATCAAATGCGACCTGTTCATACCCTGCAGCTTTGGCGCGCTCTGCAATCAGTGCTCCTACCTTGGCAGCACCTTCGATGTTGCCAGTTGGGCCGTCTCTGAGCGCTGCCTCCAATGTCGACGCAGCCACTTTGACTTGCCCGCCATCCTCAGAAATGATCTGAGCATAGGTATGCTTAGGAGACCGAAACACACACAATCTCGGCATCAAAAGCTCCTTCATTTTCGCTCGACCTCTTCTCGCTCTTTTTAGACGAGCATCCCGCTTACTTTTCATCTCGTTTGTCTCCTGAAAAGACTCAACAGTTAATCTAATTAGAAACCCTAAGGTGCTTTACTTCTTCTTGGCTTCTTTACGCTTGACGTACTCATCAGCATATCTGACGCCCTTGCCCTTATAGGGCTCAGGTGGCCTGAAGGCCCGAATTTCGGCCGACACTTGACCAACTTTCTGCTTATCGATGCCTTTCACCAAAATCTGGGTTTGCGTCGGCGTTTCGATTTCTATCCCTTCCGGCACGTCATAAACCACTGGGTGCGAAAACCCTAGCGTTAAATTAAGCTTTTTCCCCTGTGCTTGCGCACGATAACCAACCCCTTGGAGTTCTAACTGCTTCTGAAAACCTTCGGTAACACCGACCACCATGTTATTGACTAAAGAACGGAAGGTGCCTGCAAGTGCGACCGACTGCTGGCTTTGCTGGGCTGCTTTAAGCAACAATTGACCATCTTCCTGGGATATCGCAACTGCTTGATGCAAGGACAAATTGAGTGCACCCTTGCTACCTTTCACGTTGACCTCTGACCCATTGATCGTGACATCAACGCCTGAGGGTACGGTAACAGGACTGTTTGCAATTCTACTCATGAGAAAAACCTTTTAAATCGATCAGATCAAAATACGGAGCATAAAAGCTCACCGCCAACACCCGCAGCCCGCGCTGCGCGATCGGTCATGACACCTTTATTAGTGGACAATATAACCACCCCTAAACCACCTTGAACGCTTGGGATTTCTTGCTTGTTCTTATAAATTCTTAACCCAGGCCGACTCATTCGCTTCAGCGTTTCTATCACTGGTTTGCCATTAAAATATTTCAGCACGATCGTCATGCTCGGCTTGCCGGCTTCGTCTACCCCATGGCTGTAATCTTCGATGTACCCTTCTTCTTTCAGGACTCGGGCAATCTCTGTCTTGGTGCCAGACGCGGGCATCGCAACAGACTCATGCTTTGCGGCTTGCGCATTCCGAACTCGGGTTAACATATCGGCTAAAGGATCTTGCATTGTCATAGTCTGTCTCTCCTGGTTACCAGCTTGACTTCACAAGCCCGGGAATATCTCCCCGCATTGCCGCTTCCCGAAGCTTCGTTCTCGCCAAACCAAATCGGCGATAAACTGCGTGGGGACGACCCGTCAAAACGCAACGTCGCACCTGCCTGCTAGGGCTCGCATTCCTAGGTAGCTTTTGTAGTTTTACTTGTGCTTCCCAGCGCTCTTCATCGGATAAATTCAAATCCTTGATCTGAGCTTTAAGAGCCGCTCTCTTGGCAGCAAATTTTTGCACGGTCTTCTCGCGTTTCTTTTCGCGATTGATCATTGATATTTTTGCCATTATGTCCTCGGCTTATTCGGTCGTTTAAGTCTATTTAAGCGTTTTGATTAACCTTCCCGCAGAGGGAAGTTAAAGGCTCGCAGCAACGCACGGCCTTGATCATCATTAGCAGCCGAGGTTGTAATATTTACATCTAGGCCGCGGATCCGATCGATCTTGTCATAATCAATTTCTGCAAAGACGATTTGCTCAGAAAACCCCATTGAAAAATTACCACGACCATCAAAGGCTTTTGGGCTCAATCCTCTAAAATCGCGCTGTCTTGGCAGTGCGATATTGATTAAACGATCAAGAAATTCGTACATCCTAGACCGACGCAGTGTGACCTTGCAGCCAATGGGATAACCCTCACGGATTTTAAAGCCAGCAATCGATCGTCTTGCATTGGTAATAATCGGCTTTTGTCCAGCAATTGCCTGCATATCAGAGACGGCCGCTTCTAACTGTTTGCGATCGTTAAGCGCCTCTCCGACACCCATGTTCAAGGTAATCTGCGTGATTTGGGGCACTTCCATTACATTGGTTAGCCCCAATTCTTCTTTCAGCTTGGGCTTAATTTGCTCTTCGTATATTTTCTTTAGATCTGTCATAGTCTTAGTCGTCTATCTGTTCGCCAGTGGACTTATAGATTCGCACTTGCTTACCGTCGTCTGTCTGTTTAAAACCTACTCGGTCGGCTTTGCTCGTGCTCCGATTAAAAATTGCGACATTCGAAATCTGAATCGGTGCTTCTTTTTCTATAATGCCGCCAGGTTGGCCAGCTTGAGGATTACCTTTTGTATGCCGCTTAATCATGTTGATGCCGGATACGTAGACGCGCTGGTCATCCAACAAGCGGGTGATTTCACCGGTTTTACCTTTGTCTTTTCCCGTTAGAACGACTACCAAGTCGTTTTTCTTCAACTTCTTCATGTGTCCGATCTCTTATAAAACTTCGGGTGCCAAAGACACGATTCTCATAAACTTTTCATTTCTGAGCTCTCTGGTTACCGGTCCAAATATGCGCGTACCAATCGGCTGTTTACTCGCGTTAAGCAAAACCGCAGCGTTGCCATCAAACCGAATCAATGAACCGTCCGGACGTCGAACCCCTTTTTTTGTACGCACCACAACTGCATCTAACACCTGGCCTTTTTTAACTCGACCTCTAGGTATCGCCTCTTTAACAGTGACTTTAATGACATCTCCAATGTGCGCGTAACGGCGTTTAGAACCGCCTAGCACTTTGATACACATCACACGTCGGGCACCACTGTTATCAGCGATATCCAGATACGTTTGCACTTGAATCATGCTTTACACTCCCATACCACGAAGCCTCTGGCCTCGTCTTATCGCTTTAAATCTCTACCGCTCGCTTATCGACCGACGTGAGAGTCCAAGTTTTGTTCTTTGATATCGGCTTCGATTCTTGAATCGTAACTGTATCGCCTTGATGGCACTGATTTTCTTCATCATGCGCCATGATCTTTTTTGAGCGCTTGATGTATTTCCCATAGATCGGGTGCTTAATTCTTCGCTCTACAAGCACAGTGATGCTTTTATCCATCTTGTTACTGACAACAATGCCCGTTAAATTTCTTGCTAGGTTTTGCTCACCACTCATGACTATCAGTCCTATTCTCGCTATCTATCCGCTTACTTTCTTGCTACATCTAAACCTGCATTTGCCCTGCGGGTGCTGAACACCCCATCCGCGTTATGATCGACCTTGTTGGCTCATCAATGTCTTGACGCGGGCAATATCCCGGCTAACTTGCTTCAGTAAATGGGTCTGAGTCAGCTGCCCGATTGACTTTTGCATCCGAAGGCTGAACTGCTCTTTAGAAAGTTCAACCAATGTGTCTTGCAATTCTGCCGAGGTCTTCGATCGCAAATCTTCTAAATTAACCATTCCATTCCCCTCGCTACATGATCACGCGTTTGACAAAGGCCGTTGGGAACGGCAGCTTCGCCGCCGCCAACTTAAATGCGTCTCGAGCGACTTCTTCTGGGACCCCTTCCATTTCATAAAGGACCTTGCCTGGCTTAATCTGAGCTACCCAATACTCTACGTTGCCCTTACCCTTACCCTGTCGCACTTCAAGCGGCTTTTGGGTTATTGGCTTATCTGGGAAAACCCGAATCCATATTTGCCCACCACGCTTAACTCGACGCGTCATTGCCCGTCTCGCGGCCTCGATTTGACGCGCCGTCATACGCCCTCGGCCAGTTGCTTTAAGCGCATACTCTCCAAAGCTCACCGTGCTCCCGCGCTGAGCTAAACCGCGGTTTCTACCTTTATGCTGCTTGCGAAATTTTGTTCTTTTAGGCTGTAACATGTTTCATTAACCAAAATTTTGAGCTGTGTTAGAGGCTGCCGCAGTTTCTTCACGATCGCCCAGTATTTCTCCTTTGAAGATCCAGACCTTTACGCCCAATATCCCATAGGTCGTTAGCGCTTCTGCCGTCGCGTAATCTATGTCGGCTCGCAGCGTATGAAGCGGCACTCGCCCTTCACGATAGCTTTCTGATCGAGCGATCTCTGCTCCGCCTAGCCGTCCTGAGACTTGTACCTTGATGCCCTCTGCACCGAGTCGCATCGCGTTTTGCATTACTCGCTTCATGGCCCGTCTAAATTGCACGCGTCGTTCTAACTGTTGAGCAACGTTCTGTGCCACCAGATGCGCATCGATTTCCGGCTTGCGAATCTCTTCGATATTGATATGCACAGGGACTTTCATCATCTTGCCAATTTGCTGGCGGAGCACCTCGACATCTTCTCCTTTCTTACCAATTACAATCCCGGGCCTCGCCGTGTGGATTGTGATCCTTGCTGTTTGCGCTGGCCTGTGAATGTCAATCCTACTAACGGAGGCCTGTGCAAGCTTTTTACGAATAAAGTCGCGAACCTCGAGGTCAACTTGCAGATTTTTGGCATAAGCTGGCCCTTGGGCGTACCACACCGAGGTATGGTTCTTGACGATGCCCAATCGCATGCCTGTAGGATGTACTTTTTGACCCATTCCGGTCTCCTAATCTTTAGCGCTAAAAACGTTATTTGTCAGCCACGGCTAGAGTGATATGACAACTTCTCTTAAAAATTCGATCTGCCCGGCCCTTGGCTCTCGGTTTAATCCGCTTCATCGTCATGCCTTCATCGACATAGATCTTTGAAACAGACAGCTCATCAACATCAGCACCTTCATTATGTTCAGCGTTCGCAATTGCTGATTCGAGCAGCTTCTTAACGAGGTGGGCACCCTTCTTAGTGCTAAAGCTCAATGTGTCCAAGGCATGGCCAACGGATTGCCCCCTGATCTGATCAGCCACCAGCCGTGCTTTTTGAGCCGACATCTTGGCGCCCTTTAACTTTGCAGAAACTTCCATGACCTCTTCCTCAATACCTGCTCTTCTAACTTTTATTTATTACTGCGCTAACGTTCCTGAGCTCACTTTTTCGCTCTCAGGGCTTTTCTATCTCACTGCACTACCGTTTTTATACATTCGTACATTCGCACATTCTCTCGGAATGACCGGCGCTTTGGGTCTAACGTCGCTTGGCCTTCTTATCTGCTGCATGTCCCCGATAAGTTCTTGTGAGCGCGAACTCACCCAATTTGTGGCCAACCATATCCTCAGTGACAAAGACTGGGATGTGCTGACGCCCGTTGTGCACTTGGATTGTTAGCCCAACGAAATCTGGCGCTATCATTGACCGTCTTGACCAGGTTTTGATCGGCCGCTTGTCGTTACTTTCGACTGCCTTTTGCACCTTTTCCATTAGATGCAGATCGATAAAGGGACCTTTTCTTAAACTTCTTGGCACGAACTCTCTCCTATCGCGTGGCGCGACGACGACGGATAATCATCTTGTCGGTACGCTTATTCTTTCTTGTCTTATAGCCCTTAGTTGGCATGCCCCACGGGCTTACAGGATGACGGCCTCCGGAAGTCTTACCTTCACCACCCCCATGCGGGTGATCCACCGGGTTCATCACAACTCCTCGAACGGTCGGGCGAACGCCGCGCCAGCGCTTGGCACCGGCTTTACCAAGTGAGCGCAAATTGTGCTCACCATTACTTACTTCGCCAAGCGTTGCTCGGCAGTCGGCCAATGCTCGACGCATCTCTCCTGAGCGCAATCTCAAGGTCACGTAACGACCATCTTTTGCAACCAACTGCACGGATGTTCCTGCACTTCGTGCGATCTGAGCACCTTTGCCCGGCTTCAGCTCTACACAGTGGATCACACTACCCATCGGAATATTCCGCATAGGCATACAGTTACCTACTCGAATAGGCGCTCCTTCTCCAGACTGGATCTCATCACCCGCGGCGATGCCTTTTGGGGCGATGATGTAGCGACGCTCGCCATCAGCGTATTTCAATAATGCGATATTCGCTGTGCGGTTGGGATCGTACTCAAGCCGCTCTACGCTCGCTTTTATGCCGTCTTTGCTGTTGCGTTTGAAATCGATTACTCGATACTTTTGTTTGTGTCCGCCACCAATGTGACGGGTCGTTATTCGCCCTTTGTTATTTCTTCCACCCGTTTTGGACTTAATTTCAACCAAGGCTTTGTGCGGCGCACCCTTGTGGAGATCAGGATGTACGACCTTGACGACAAATCGTCTACCTGGCGATGTGGGTTTTGCTTTAACAACTGGCATGATTTCTCTCGCGTAAGTATCGTTAGATGGTTATTTGGCTTCTGCGGTGAAGTCGATCTCTTGACCGTCTGCAACCCGCACATACGCCTTTTTCCAGCTTGGTTTGCGACTCAGACCGCGGACCGTGCGCTTAACTTTGCCCTTGACGTTGGCAACGGTGACCCCTGAAACATCAACGCCATAAATTTTTTCAACGGCGGCTTTAATCTCAGGGCGGGTTGCGTCCCTGCGAACCTTAAACACAAATTGATTGGCCGAGTCGGCAACAATGGTCGCTTTTTCCGAGATGTGAGCACCCAAAATCACGTTGTAGATTGCATCCGAACTCATCCCAACATCTCCTCTGCTTTTTTCAGCGCACCAACGGTGAAAAGCACCTTTTCATAGCCGAGCAGATTTACAGGATTAACACCCTGCACATCTATAACATCTACCTGCCGCAGATTACGGGCGCCTAGAAAGAGATTTTCATCAACTTCTTCCACGACTACTAGGACCTGGTTGAGATCTAACTCGTTTAATCGCTGGAGGACTTCTTTGGTTTTTGGTGCGCTCACTGAAAAATCTTCTGTGACAACCAGCCGGTCCTGACGAACCAGCTCTGACAAAATAGATTGCATCGCACCACGGTACATTTTCTTGTTGACCTTGACGGAATAATCTCTGGTCTTGGCCGCAAACGTCACACCGCCCCCACGCCATATAGGACTGCGAATCGTACCCGCCCGCGCACGGCCAGTACCTTTCTGGCGAAACGGCTTCTTACCGCCGCCGCGAACTTCCGATCGAGTCTTTTGAGCGCTGGTACCCTGCCTAGCACCCGCCATGTAGGACACTACCACTTGGTGAACTAAAGCTTCGTTATATTGCCGGCCGAACAACGTCTCTGACAGCTCAATCGCCTTTTCCGTCAAGCCAACGCCAGGCTCTGATAATTTTAAGTTCAAGATTCAGCCTCCGTTTGACTTCTCGCTTTCACCGAAGGTTTTATTACGACGCGACCACCTTTTGCCCCAGGAACTGCACCTTTGATGAGCAGCAAATTGTTTTCCACATCGATCTGGACAATTTCTAGAGACTGGGTCGTAACTTGCTCGGCACCCATGTGACCCGCCATCTTCTTACCCTTCCAAACCCGACCTGGGGTCTGACACTGCCCGATTGATCCCGGCGCACGATGCGACAGCGAATTACCATGCGTTGCATCCTGCATGCTGAAGTTATGTCGCTTGATCACGCCCTGAAAACCCTTGCCTTTGCTTTGACCCGTGACATCGACTTTCTGACCCACCCCAAAGGCAGCAACGGTAAGCTCTGAATCAATTTCAGGGGCATCCTCTGAAAGGGCAAACTCGACCAATGCTCTGCCTGCTTCGACTGCGGCCTTTTTAAAGTGTCCAGCAGCTGGACGATTAACTCTTGATGCCTTAACGCTACCGAAGGTGACCTGCACAGCCGAATATCCGTCTACATCTAGGTTTTTGACCTGTGTTATGCGGTTTGGCATCGCCTCAACCACGGTAACAGGCACTGAACGCCCGTCTTCCATGAAGACCCGCGTCATACCTTGCTTTGTTCCTACAATGCCTATTGCCATTGCCAATCTCCGAATTGATTACGCGATCAAGCTAAGTTGATCTGTACTTCCACACCAGCGGCCAAATCTAGTTTGGTGAGCGCGTCTACCGTCTTCTCGGTCGGCTCAAGAATGTCCAACATGCGTTTGTGCGTTCGAATTTCATACTGATCTCGAGCGTCCTTATCGACGTGAGGAGAGATCAAAACAGTGAACTTTTCTTTCCGAGTAGGTAACGGAATCGGCCCGCGAATTTGTGCACCTGTGCGCTTCGCTGTGTTGACGATCTCTTGGGTAGAAACATCAATCAAGCGATGATCGAAAGCCTTGAGCCGAATTCTGATTCTTTGATTTTGCATGACGCGCCTATCTTTTAATTTAAAGCCTGGTCTATCCAACGACAGAGCAGGTACCCCTTGAGCGCGTTACTGCACATTGCAACACACGCTGACCAAATTTAAATGCAAAAAAGCCCTCCTCTTTTAAAGGAAGGCACACTTTCGTGTCGTTGCTCTTTTTGAGCGTCCCGTGGCTCCCGATTGGAGCCCTGTAGTTCTCTATCGCTTATTCAGCGGATAAGAATATCATTCCCTTGCACGAGCCCCGACTCTTGCAAAGGGCCTAAACCGAACATTGGCCTAAGCTGGGACGCGAATACTACCCGCCCTAGCATCAAAATGCTAGTCCTTTAGGCCTTAATTTTAGTTACGACGCCAGCGCCCACAGTCCTGCCACCCTCTCGGATCGCAAAACGCTGCCCCTCTTCCATCGCAATCGGCGCTATCAACTCAACATCCATCAGCACGTTATCTCCAGGCATAACCATCTCGGTAC
>JADHNJ010000019.1 GCA_016779565.1 Pseudomonadales bacterium | reverse complement strand
ACGCTCGGCTGAGCTTGGTCGATATAGCGCCGGACGTACTTCGTGACATAGCCCCCGAGCACCCGCTCACCGATTAACCGGTGGTGACGCTCGTAGTAGGTTCGAAACGCCGCGGTGTCAAGATTAGACTTCTTTTTTAGAAATACTACCTGTTTAATCATCAATCGAACCTCTTATAAATGATGCGTTCAATCATACCCAATGCACTATCGCGGCACACCCCGTGTCCTCGCCGGTAGCGATTAGACGGCTATTTTTAGATCAAGCGCTAAGCGCTGGCCTTGTGGAGAAGTAGACAAAAAACCCTCACAGTCCGACACGCAAAAGAGATGCCCTTCGATGGGTTCTAGGATAGAGTGAGACCTACGATGGACCAAGGAGTTACCTATTAAAGCCAGCAAAGCTGCTGCCTCAAAACCTCGTTCAGCGAGGGCCGTACCGCCAAAAGCTCTTGGCTTTTGGCGAGGTTGGTCGCTTGTGGTGGGTGGCACCATCGGCTCAGGTATCTTTATGTTACCCGCCCTTCTTGCCCCCTACGGTTTACTCGGGTTAGCAGGTTGGCTTATTGCCGGCGCGGGTGCGTTGGTTTTATCTTTGATGCTTGCCGATCTTTCAAAAACCCTACCTGTTATCGGAGGGCCCTATGCCTACGCTCGAGCCGGCATGGGCGATTTTATCGGTTTCTGGATTGGTTGGGGATATTGGATCGCGCTTTGGGCGGCAACTGCGGCAATCGCAGTCGCTTGCGTCGGCTACTTGAGCTTTTTCTTTCCCATCCTGAACGACAGCGCCGCTGCCTCCGCAGCGATGACCCTTGCTCTGATTTGGAGCTTAATCGCAATCAACAGCCGGTCAGTCGCTGCCTCTGGAGGGGTACAACTGTTGACTACGCTTCTTAAAATTTTGCCTTTGCTGCTGGTCGGCTTACTAGGTTTGGCCGGCGGCGATTTTGATCAATTACCCCCCGTCAACCCCTCGGATGGCCATTATCTAGCCGTAATTGCTACCAGCGTCACTTTGGTGATGTGGGCCTTCGTTGGCATCGAGGGTGGCACAGTGCCAGCTGACAACATGAGAGACCCCGAAAGATTGATTCCAAGGATTTTAATCGCGGGCACTCTGACCGTCTTGACCGTTTATGTGATCGCTTATCTGGGCGTTATTTTGTTGCTGCCTGCTGAAACCTTAGCCGCATCATCTGCGCCTTTTGCTGATGCATCGGTTGCCAGTTTAGGTAAAGCCGGCGCCGGCATTATCGCCGCCGGTGCAATCATGGCAACCGCTGGTGCCTTAAACGCGCAAATTTTGCTATCAGGACAATTGGTTCGCGCCATAGCCCTTGACGGGCTCTTTCCTGGAAATTTAGACCGATTGAACTCAGGCGGCACACCAGCACGAGCAATGGTTGTGTCAGGGATATTCGCAAGCATTTTAGTCTTGACCAATTATTACAAAGGCTTGGTTGAAGCGTTTAATATGATGATTCTGCTGTCGACCCTAACCACGCTAATACCACTTGCTTTTGCGGCGATCACTGCGCTCATCTTGTTTCGAGGCCAGCCCAAAGCAGGCCGCAAATTGGTCACCGCAGCCCTTGCATTTAGTTACGCTCTGCTGGTGATCGTTGGTGCAGGCCAAGAGACGGTTTACTATGGTTTTATTCTGCTGGTAGCAGCCATGCCGGTGTACGCCTTTATTCGCCATCAGCCGGCTGGTAAATCAAATACGATACCGAAAAATGAAAGCGCCTGACGAAACACCTAACGTCGCCTCATCGAGTTCTTAACATGTCCATTGCCATCATCGGCGCAGGTCTGGCAGGCGCCGTCTGCACTCACATTTTAGCCCCCCATCACCGTTGCGTCGTTTTCGAGAAATCTCGAGGCTTTGGCGGACGCCTTGCTACCCGGCGGGGCTCAGCAGCATCCTGGGATCATGGCGCACCTTATTTCACGGCCCGATCAGCCTCGTTTAGAGAATTTCTGTCGCGCTCACTCGCTGGCGATACCCTGACCGAATGGTCACCTAAACAAACCACTTTTTCGCCTAACCAAAAACCCTACAAGCGGAATTGGTTTGAGCCTCACTATGTCGGCACGCCTTCCATGAACCAATGGCTCAAACCTTATTTCAACGATGCCTCTGTGTTACTCGAGACCAACATAGAGCATATCTCCGGCCAACCTGGACAATGGAACCTACACGCTGGCGGAGAGCATTGGGGACCTTTCAAATGGGTTATCTCAACGGCACCAGTGCCCCAGACAACGCAAATTTTTGAGCCTTTTTTTTCGATACCTTCAGTTCGTTATCATCCTGTCTGGGCCTTGCTATGCACCCTCGAACGAGCCCCCAGTTGGGCGGTCGCCAGTCTTAAGGATTCAGTCCTTGAGCGTTTAATTATCAACTCTGACAAACCAGGTCGGGCATCGAACCCAACCCTTGTAGCACTCGCCGACCCCCTTTGGACTGAGGCCCACATAGACCATGAGCCTGAGTTCATTCAGGGTCAGCTTGCCGCAGCCGCTGAAGCCCACTTGGGCTCAGGGCTTAAGGCTATCAGCGTACATCGATGGCGCTACGCTAAGGTAGTCCGTGCCCATACCAATCCATTTTGGTTAGACCGAGCGAAGCAACTTGGGGCTTGTGGAGATTGGGGCGGTGAGCAAGGCGCAGAATCCGCCTTCCTGTCTGCATCGAGCTTTGCAAGGGAGCTGCTTACGCGACAATGAGCGACAGCCCATGGCGCCAGGCACGAAACATTTAGCGACGCCCCATGAGCCCTTGGTTAGCGAAGAAGGTCTTCGAGTGCTGCTTGATCTTCTGCAAATTTCCTAATGCCTTCGGCAAGTTTTTCAGTTGCCATTGCGTCTTCGTTTAAAGACCACCGAAAGCTCGACTCCGATACCGAGACTTTGTCTACCTGTGAATGGTCACCCGGCTGTAGTCGACGCGTCAAAGGGCCTGAATCCTCGGAGAGTGCTTGTAACCAATTGGGGCTAATCGTCAACCGATCGCAGCCGGCTAACGCCTCTATTTCACCAACATTTCTGAAGCTCGCGCCCATCACAACGGTTTGATAACCATGGGTTTTATAATACTGGTAAATCCGGCGCACCGATAAAACACCCGGGTCTTCTGATGCCTGGTAGACATTACCAGTCTGCTGGGTGTACCAATCCAATATTCGCCCGACAAATGGCGAGATCAGGTAGACACCCGCATCAGCACAGGCCGCAGCCTGACCAAAGCCAAAGAGCAAGGTTAAATTGCATTGAATTTCCGATCGTTCGAGTCGTCTGGCCGCCTCAATCCCTTCCCACGTGCTCGCTATTTTGATCAAAATTCGTTCCCGAGAGATACCTTTTGCTGCGTATCGATCGATCATCTCTTCGGCATAGCGTACGGTTGCCTCGGTGTCGAAGGATAATCGTGCATCGACCTCAGAAGAAACTCTACCTGGAATCAGTTTTAATATTTCGCAACCGATATCGACAGCGAGTTGCTGACATGCACGCTGTAATGCTAAAGCTGAGCCATCTTTCCTAATGAGATCTTTGGCTGCTTGTAAATACGATTGATAGGCCGGGAGTTCAATGGCTTTAAGCAGCAGCGACGGGTTGGTCGTCGCATCTTGGGGTTGAAACTGAGCAATGGCTTCAATATCACCGGTATCAGCAACCACATCGGTCATCGCCTTAAGCTGTTCTAATTTATTCATAACGTTACCTTTGCGCGCCCTTAGCGGACGCTATTTCACATAGAAAGGGAAATTGGCGTGACCCATGTGGCCCTCGACATCAAAAACTTCTACGTACAGTCTGTAAGCGCCCGTTTGACTCGGCGCGCGAATCATTGCTTGCCCTGCACTTTGGGAGACAATTCGATCGGGGACCATGGCGGGTAGTGTTTCTCGGTCGCCGCCAACCGCCTCGCTTTCGCTCTCTAATCGCAAGGTCCATCGCATTTCCAGGGCCTCTGACTCAGGGTCGTTCGCCACCACTGTCGCCTCAGCAAGACTCCCGGGTTCAAGATACACACTGTTTGTCGCGGCGCTGCCGTTGATACGAATGTGATCGACGCTGGGCGAACGATTACTCGGCCAGTTTCCTGTCCATATTTTAGCGAGCGCATCTGCTGCCTCGGTGGGCGCACCTGAATCGGATAGCGTGCCATACCATGTGGGCGTACGTTCTTGTTTCTGCCCCCACAAGAAGGCATAAGATCCAATGAGCACGCCAGGGTTTGAAGCAATCGCCTTTCGATGACCGTCCAAATAGAACTCTGCCTTTTTTGCACTACTTAACTCGATTGGCGCGCCCCAGACGGTCTGCGGTACTTCCCAATGCCCTTTCGTACCCCACTCAGTAATCATGATGGGCTTTGTAATACCTAAGGTCTCAATCGCTTGCCTTAAGCCCATAATGCCCCCGTATACCTGAGTGCTCAGAAAATCCAACTCGGGTGCACGGGCTTTAAGCAAACTAACATCTTTGGCTGAGAATCCTGCAAGAGCGGTCGTGACAGGATGATTTGGATCGACCTCGTGAATCATTTTGGCGATATCATTGACTGCATCCCAAACCAATGGATTGCTGGCATTGAGATTTAATTCATTACCAATTATCCAAGTCAAAAGTGCCGGATGGTCCTTTACCCGGGTAACGTCAGACCGCAAGCGCGCCAATTGAGCCGCAACTGCCGCGGCATCGCTATAGTCAAAGCCAAGACGCTCTCGCCCAACATCTAAACAGACCGACACTGTCAGTCCTAACGCGGCAGCTTCATCAAGCAACGCATCATCAACATGCCAAGTACGGATTGAATTGGCGCCAAAGGCTTTAAGCTGTTTGAGCGAACCAGGAACCGCACCAGCACCTCGCACTTGGTAAGGCGCTCCATCTCGAATAAGTTGGTAGTTTCCAGGCGTGCCTTTGATCTCGACAAAGCTAGGAGGGCCGGCTGCCTGGGTACAAGCGTTCAACAGCACACTAATCAAAAGGACGGATAAGGATAAGCGCCCGCGCACTACCTGCAAAAAAAGGTTGTCTACCTTAGCGCAAGTTGCAAACTTTAGACAGGCCTCACCCCCATCGACCGTGATCTGCGAACCAGCGTCTTGATCTTTCACGATTGCGCGGGCCCGGTGGAATTTCGGGTTACGATATGACATGTGAATGGTTCGGCTATTGAGGAAACGTGTTCCCCCCTTAGGCGTTGAATCAATAGCGATGTTACGGCCTCGGCCATCTCAACAATCGGTTGCCGCACTGTCGTGAGCGGCGGCCAAATCCTCGATGCGATCGGGGTATCATCGAAACCAACCACCGAGAGTGCTTGGGGTATCCCCAAACCACGTTCTCGGGCCTCAAATATTGTTCCTGCCGCCATATCATCATTACTCGCAATGATTGCTGTTGGCCTTTCTTTTAGATCGAGCAAAGCCCGAGCGGCTGTTTTACCTGATTCGAATGAGAACATACCGTCTTCAACATACTCGCCACGAAATTCGATACCCGCTTGCTCCAGCGCCCGCAAGTAGCCTTGAAATCGATGCGAGGTTGCACCGTGAATGGGATCACCCTTGATGAAACCGAGTCGACGATGCCCCTGCTCAATGAGGTATTGAGTCAACTCAAAACTCGCTTGTTCATCGTTGCAACGAATATGAATGTCATGTGCCACTTGATTTTTGGGAGCAATCCGCGCAAAAGGAATCGCCAATTCGTTCAGCAGTTGCTGGATATCAAGAAAGTCCCCCAGTGGGGCAGGCAACACGACCCCATCAAGTCGTGATTGCGACACAAATCGCCGGACATCGGCTATCAACCCGGGGTTAGGAAGTGAAATTGGCAGAAGCAGCAAAGTATATCCGCCTGCCTCGCAGGCCCTCAGCGCGCCGTTTAAGACTTTCTGCATATAACTAAATTCGCTGGGATTTTCGTAAATCAAGCCAATGACATAAAACCGCTTTCCTGAGAGCACGCGAGCCGCCGTGTTCGGCTGATAATCTAACGCCTTGATCGCCGCATCAACTTTATCTTTGGTTACTTTGCGGACGTTACCTTCTAGATTGATAACTCTCGAAACTGTTTTGATCGAGACACCCGCGGCTTTGGCAACATCAAAAATCGTGGCAGGTTTGCCTTGCTGGTCATCTCTATCGAGGGTGTTATCGGTCATATCGATCCGCTTAAGGTTGCTTTTAGTATTTTTAAGGAATGCTCGTCTAACCTATCCTTAGGCCGCCTCCCAATCGAGGCAATCTACCCCAAAAGCGCAGTACCAATCTACTCGACTGGCTATAATGACAACGCTGTCATTATTTCATTCGCCTCTGCTTGGGTCAAACCGGCGCACCCCATTGAGACAACTTAATCGGCAACAAAAACCAGCATTGATCGACCAACATCGAACTCCCAACAAAAGGTATTTATTAATAACCGCCTTACCCGCAGGACTCAGCCATTTCAACGCATTTACCGTTGACTCTACTTCGGCTCTCCCGTTTCATTGCTTCTGGTGGTGACCATTAGCTTAGTGCGATGGACGCGGCGCCCTGTCTCTCACGGTAAGGCCACAACTGAGAGCAACATTAGGGGCGAGATTTAGCGATTTTAAGGGCGGCTGATTCATTCATCGATGACTCATTCATCGGTCAGGGTACACCCTATCGCAGATAACAAGATCGGTATCAGGCAGCGAATTATGCAACATCTTAAGATCCAACCTGCCCCTCAACACTCTGAATCCGGTGCCTATGTCACCATGAATCGCGAGCGCTGGTATCAAATTCGCGATGTCGATCATCTGTCACCATTTTTTATTACGCTGGCTTCTGGCTCTGATCACTGGTTATTCCTGTCCTCAACCTCTGGATTGACTGCGGGGCGGCGCGCACCTGAGTTTGCCCTTTTCCCTTACATCACTGTCGATCGCATACATGAGAGCCACGGCCATACAGGCGCCTTTACCCATTTCAGAGTACGCTCAGGAGGTGAACGGCATCTTTGGTCACCTTGGTTGCATAAACGGGCATGGAAAGGCAATTGCTCAAGAAATCTTTATAAGAATTCACTTGGCACAAAGGTTTGTTTTGAGGAGATCAACCACACCTTAAACCTGTGTTATCGACTCACTTGGGCAACAAGCGATATCTATGGCTTTGTTGTTAGCAGCGAGCTTGTCAATCTAGGGCGAACTGACTTGAGTGTTGAGCTACTAAGCGGGCTGCAAAACATTCTTCCTGCCAACACCCCGAGGGCAATGCAAGAAACCTCTAGCAATCTTGTTGATGCCTACAAGCGCAGCGAATTAGATCCTTCAACTCGGCTCGGATTATTCACGCTGTACTCAGCAATTTCTGATCGGGCACAAGCCAATGAATCACTCCGTGCCAACACTGCATTTGTTGTCGGCATCGAAAACCCAGAGATCTTAATCGATCAACGCGAAATCGATGCCTTCGTACTCGAAGAACCGCAGCTTCAGACAATGAACACGCGAGGTGTGCGTGGCGCCTATATGGTACATACCACTGTTCATCTCTCACCCCAGTCCCCAGCGCAATGGTCCATTGTTGCCAACCTGCAGTTAAGTCACAGTGCCGTTACTCACTTGAGAGCGCTTTTACTCAATTCGCATGATCTTCAGACAGATATTCAAAAAGACGTCGCAAGCACAGAACAAAAGCTCGTCAAACTAGTGGCAGGCGCTGATGGCCTCCAAACTGCAGCGGAGGAGGCTGTTACGGTTCATCACTATGCCAACACGCTTTTCAATCTCATGCGTGGAGGCACATTTGTCGACGGTGGTGTCATCAATAAAGCAGATTTCATCGCTTCTATCGCTGCATTTGATCAACATCTTGTCACAGAAGGCAGCGCAGCGATTGCAGATTTGCCGGACCAATTCCAGCGTGAGGCGCTAAATCGTGCCATGGCTAATCAAGGCAACCGACAACTGCGACGTTTGGCGCTCGATTATTTACCCATCAGTTTTGGGAGACGACACGGGGACCCTTCGCGGCCTTGGAATCACTTCGATATTAAGCTCACAGATGCACACGGCAAACGTGCCTTAGCCTATGAAGGTAATTGGCGAGATATTTTTCAAAACTGGGAAGCCCTTGGCATAAGCTACCCCGAATTTATCGAAAATATGATCGCCAAATTTATTAACGCATCGACAATTGATGGCTACAACCCATACCGAGTAACCGAATCGGGCATCGACTGGGAAATTGAGGACCCTGAGGACCCTTGGAGCTATATCGGCTACTGGGGCGATCACCAGATCATCTATTTGCTCAAATTTTTAGAAATGTCTGAGGCTCTGCATCCAGGCAAATTAAAAAGCCTGTTGCTAGAAAATCAGTTTGCCTACGCTAATGTACCTTACCGCTTAAAACCCTTTGAGGCCCTTGTAGAGGACCCTAAAAACACCGTCATTTTTGACCACATCATCGCTGAGCAAATCGACGTTCGAGTTAGCGAGAAAGGCAACGATGGTAAATTGCTGCACGATGCGGATGGCCAAGTCTACTTAGTCAGTTTGCTTGAGAAATTAATCGTGCCCCTGCTCAGCAAATTGTCCAATTTTATCGTTGATGGCGGCATTTGGTTGAATACTCAACGACCAGAATGGAATGATGGTAACAACGCTTTGGTTGGGCATGGCATCTCCTTTGTTACACTTTGCTATCTACGCCGGTATACGCATTTTTTGCAACAATTCGTTGAATCTTGCCCAACATCGATTCAACTGACCGAGGCAGTTGGTGAGCACTTGAACGCCAGTGCCGCAGCGCTCAAACAGATTCTTGCTGCAAGACGTGCGGGGACGCTGACTGACGAGGAACGATGGCGGGCGCTTGAGGCCCTGGGAACCGCAGGCAGCGAGTACCGCGCCCGGGTTTACCATCAAGAATCGCTGGTTGCGACTGCTTTTGACCGCGACACGCTTGTGGAACTCCTGTCTTCTGCCTTGCGCTTATTTGACCTGTCTATCGCGGCGAATCAACGCTCGGATGGACTCTTTCATACCTACAATTTGCTCGCACTCAAGCCTGATCAGGTCAAAATCGACAGACTCTATCCGATGCTAGAGGGTCAAGTGGCAGCTTTAAGCGCGAAATCACTGTCACCCGAGGGCGCCATCGACCTACTCGAATCACTGTTTGCCAGCGATATTTATCGAGCAGATCTAGAAACTTTTATGCTCTACCCTGATCGGGCATTAACCGAATTTCTCGAAAAAAATGTCATCACCCAAGCACAGACAGATCAATCGTCCTTAATCACCCAAATGCTTGCGGCTAAGGATTACCGGTTAGTCGAACCTGATGCAAATGGCTCTTATAGGTTTCAACCAGACTGTGTCAACGCAGATGCGGTGGCCGCTGTGTTAGCCACCGTAATACCGGATTATGGACTTGAGCATGATGCCGAAGCCGTGGCTTCTGTGCAGGCGCTTTATGAAGCAGTTTTTAATCATCACGCTTTTACTGGCAGGTCAGGGGGCATGTTTGGCTTTGAGGGGCTTGGCTGCGTTTACTGGCATATGGTTGGCAAACTACTGTTGGCCGTTCAAGAGACCGTCTTTGACGCCTTAGACGCTGAAACTGATGCCGATACACTTGCCACCCTGGTATCTTACTACTACCGTATTCGTAACGGTCTAGGGTTCAACAAGTCTCCCGAGGCATTTGGGGCCATTCCTTTTGACCCTTATTCTCACAGTCCGATGCATGCGGGAGCTCAACAACCGGGCATGACGGGTCAGGTCAAAGAGGAGATTTTGTCACGCTTTGGCGAGCTCGGGCTGCGAGTTGAGGCAGGCGCGCTAACCATAACGCCCCAATTGCTACAATTAGCTGAATTTACCACTGTGCCCACGAGTTTCAATTACCTTGATCTTGCAGGACATTGGCAGGAAAAAGCGCTTCAAGAGGGGACCCTAGCCTTCACTTGGTGCCAAATCCCGATTATCTACAAGCTGGGGCAAGATGGGTTTTCCATTATGGTTCATGATGCTGATGCAACGTCATTAATCCATGGTCAATCGCTGTCGGTCGCGCAGACACAAAGTATCATGGCACGTGAAGGCATTATCACAGCGTTAGAAGTCGCAATACCCCGTACGCTTTTGTTGCAGACAGACTAACTAACCAATTTAATTTTCGTGACTCCGTTGGGTCTGGCAGCCCAGATTGGCTTATAATGTGTTCCTCTGGGAGTCTATGCCTGTGGAAACCACCGATTTGATCTCGCTGTCCACCTTTGCGACGGTCGCTGCCTTTACGCCAGGCCCTAACAACTTGCTGCTTGCCGCCTCCAGCGCCAATTTTGGCTGGCACGCCACCATACCCCATATGTTGGGCGTCATTTTTGGCTTTACCTTATTAGTACTCATAGCCGCTTTGGGTCTTGGTTGGTTATTATCGGTGATCCCCGGTCTTCAGTGGATTCTCAGACTGTTAGGACTGGCTATGATCTTCAATATTGCGTTTCGCCTAGCTCGCAGTGACACCCTAGATAAACAAAGACGTCCTCGACCAATGCGATTTTCAGAGGCTGCCCTTTTTCAATGGATCAATCCTAAAGGTGTCGTCGTCATTATTTCTGCGATTTCTGCCTACACCAATCCAGCCGAAATTGTTTTGACCGAAGTCGGCATTTTGGTAGGCCTCTTCTTTTGGGTAACGGTGGGCTCTGTCGTGCTATGGAGTTATAGCGGTGCCGTCATCGCAGCGTCTCTTAAGAGCCGAACCCGCTTGATTTGGTTCAACCGGGTTGCTGCTCTGGCCCTGGTTATGAGCGTTCTGCCGGTTATGTTAGACATACCCTGATCTCAATCATTTGCTCCAGGCCCCAGCAGCCGATAATCGCTGAGGTCTAAATCATGGGTTACTGCCCAAAATTTTTGCAGACTGAAGGGCGAATTGTTAACGACTTGTCCTGCTTGATTTTTGTACCAACTTTCTACGCTTGGGTGACCCCAGGCGAGCTTCGCACTCAACGCCTGCACCTCATCGTTATAAGCTTCATTGACTTCGGTGCGCACATCTAGCGCCCGCTTACTGCCGCCTGCAATGACCGTTAAACACTGCATCACATAATGAATCTGACACTCTATCTGGTAGATAATGCTGCCGCCATGGACGATGTTGGTATTGGGGCCGTAGAGGCAATAGAGGTTGGGAAAGCCCGGCACCGTAGTGCCTTTGAAAGCATTCGCAGCATCGCCCCAAAAAGCAGCTAAATCCTGTCCACCTAAACCTTTTACCGACATTGGACTGAGCAACTGATTGGACTGAAAGCCGGTCGCTAAGATCAGGATATCTAAGGCATGGTGTTGACCATCTTTGGTCACAATACCAGTCTCGGTAATGTGATCAATCCCGTCTGAGATCAAAGATACGTCGTCTCGCGCCAACGTTTCGTACCAACCGTTATCCACAATGAGACGTTTTCCCCAAACCGGAAAATTCGGCACGCAATGCGGCACATAGGACTGCTTGCTACCCAGTCCTTCTTTAATAAATTCGGTTAGTACTTCACGCATCGCGTGATTGGCCTCGTTCACAGATACCGACTGATCTTGCCAGTCTGGGTCAGTCACGACCGCAGGCCAAGACCGGTCTCCAAACACCAGTATCATTCGGGCGCGATGAAATTCGGCATAATAAGGGATATGTTTGAGCGCCCAAATCAGCCCTGATTCTACCGGCTTGTAGTAATCTCGAGCCGGCGCGACCCAGTGAGGCGTCCGTTGAAAGACAAAGGTATGACCAGCTTCTGCAGCCGTTTTAGGCAACAATTGCACGCAACTACACCCAGTACCAATTACCCCTACCCGCTTGCCTGAGAGATCTTCATTTTGCCATCGAGCCGAATGCCACATCCGACCTTGAAAGGTCTCAAGACCAGGAATATCGGGAACTGCAGGTCGATTGAGTTGTCCGACCGCACTGACCACCGCATTAGCCCTAAGGGTCCTTGGGTTACCACTTCCATCTTTAAAAAAAACCTGCCAGCTCATATCGCTTTCATCAAAGCGCATTTCCGTCACATTACAGTTCAGTTGAATATGGTCTCGTACGCCAAACTCATCGGCACATTGCTCAAAATAGGCATATAACTCATCGCGTTTAGAAAAATAACCTGACCATGCTGGGTTTCGATGAAACGAGTAAGAATAAAAATGATTGGGTGTATCAACACCACAATCGGGATATCGATTTTCGTACCAAGTACCCCCAACCGCGTCGTTTTTTTCTAGGATGGTAAATGAAATACCCGCTTGCTTAAGTTTTGCCGCTGTGCCTAGGCCAGACATGCCCGCGCCCACGATAACGATGTGACAATCCGCTGCTGAACCGTCGCGCACTGCGCTTTGTAATTCCGGCAGCCATTGGGTATCCCTATCCTTAAAGCGGGTTTCCTCCATGAGCATTTCTGCAGTTTCCAGTTCAATGTCTTCTGCCGTTGAAAATCTCAGCATTCGATGAAATCGTGCAAGATCGGGCTTATTACCGGTGGATCGCTTTCCGTCTCGAACCTCACCAATAATTAACGCGGCTGCATCCCGGATCCTCGCCCTTTGCTCATCAGGATAGCCCCCAGAGTCATCAGGAAACAGACTGCCCTCCGGCGCTTCAATCGGCGCTGGCGCATATTCTTCGCTCAACCAGTGATCGTCACCGGTAATGGTCGCCAGCACGAGCAATAAATTGGGGGTATTCACATCCTCAAGGGCTTGTTTCAATGTCGCATCGTCACCTGGTATTACCATAACCACCTCTTAATTTTCTCGTCCGAACTCAGGGTTCAGCTAGCATAACGCATTGCGCAATGCCCCTGCCGCCGTGCCATGAAAGCCATCGATTCCTGACCATCCTTGCTTACCGTGCAAATAAGGAGTCTTGACCCGCTTGGAAGGTCCGGTTGGATGCCCGCCAGTGGTCAAATGTCTTAAGGATTCTATCCGAAATCGAGTGCAGTTCGGTGTAACAATGAATGGCAGCCCGGGTATCGAAATAAGATGCCCACACCCCGTCGGCGTAAAGTTCACAAGCAAGGTCAAAGCCTTTGTCAGACAACTGTTTTTTTTCCCACTCATAGTCTTGAACCAAACGCGCGACATGATGCAGACCGTACGACCCGATTGGAAACATGTCACGATAAATCGATGGGGTCTCGTCATGTTGTTCGATCAATTGAATTTGGGCATCCCCTGCATAGCCAAAGGCATAGGACACATCAGCTTCTATCGGTTGCCCTTTATATTGAAACTGCGTGGTTTTATGGTGCGGCGCGACAAAAAATGGGCCTGCACCCAGTAATTCAGCAAATTGCGCCGCCGCCTGTTCGATATCCGCCACAAAATAGGCGTATTGAAAAACACCAGGAAATGTAGGTTGCATCAATCGCTCCTTAACCCTCATCATTAAATTTAACATTCATTGGGGCTGAGCCAGCCATCGCTTAACCCCATCCCCCCTTGGCACAGCGCTTTTTGCCGTGCTCGCTCGGCAATCAGAAAAGGGGGCTTTCCATTTACTAAACCATCGCCTGACCGGGCAGGTCAACTGCTGCCTAAACTAGACTTCCTCCTGACGCTAGTTCAAAACGCGAATTTACGGTACCGTGATCGTCAAGGATGTCGTTCTATGAACAAAGCTACCATGCTTGTCACTACTGTCTATGTGCTGGCCTGTCTAGCCGCTGGCGTGAGCTATTACTTGACCCCGAATCTAGATTTTATCCTTCGGCTATTTGTCGCGGATATTGTTGCGACGTTAATCGTTTTTGGGGCCAGCGTAGGTTTTCGGAATGCTAGCTTGTATGACCCCTACTGGAGCATTGCACCACCGCTTATCGGACTCTGGCTATGGCTGCTTAATCCCCAGGACATGCGCTTGCTCATCATGTTAGTGCTCATCAGTGCCTGGGGCGTCCGCCTGACGCGGAATTGGCTACGGACATGGCACGGTCTTGATATCGAAGACTGGCGATACCAGTCTCTAAAGATGCAAACGGGTCGGTTCTACGGGCTAGTTTCACTCTGTGGCATTCACCTGTTTCCAACCATTTTGGTATTCCTGGGCTGCTTAAGTCTTTTTGCCGTCGCCGAGCCTACGTCCCACCCTTTAAACAGCTGGGATCTCATTGCAATATTCGTGACGAGCTTAAGCATCTGGCTGGAGCACAAAGCGGATCAGGAGCTCCATGAGTTCAGATCTACTCGAGTCAGTCCCTCTGCGGTCCTCAAGACAGGTTCCTGGGCATTCTGTCGCCATCCCAATTATTTAGGCGAGATTGGCTTTTGGATCGGGCTTTACCTTTTCAGTATCGCCGCGACCGCTGCCCCTTGGCACTGGGCCCTGGCGGGACCTACCGCCATGATCATTTTGTTTGTGGGTATTAGTATTCCGATGATTGAGACCAAGCTCTCTGAGGAAAAACCCACCTATAGCGCCTATCAAGCGAGTACGCCTATGCTCATAGGATGGCCAAAGAGGGCCTCGAGGCAGTGAGCCAACCTGTGTCCATCAAGTTAGGCTATCTAATTTTGGTGGTCTTGACGCTCGCCACCGCGATTGTCGGCAGCCTTGGCTCTATCAATGCCGCGACGTTTTATACGCTCCTACGACAACCCAGCTGGGCGCCGCCTCCAGGGATTTTTGGCCCCGTGTGGACCATCCTATACACCATGATGGCGATCGTTGCCTGTCGATTATGGCAACGTCTCAGGGACTTTAAGCACCCTATTTTAAGGGCTTACTACCTTCAATTATTCCTGAATGGCGCATGGTCTTGGATCTTTTTCAACTGGCATTTAGGCAGTCTTGGGCTAGCCACAATTGCACTGCTGGTGGCTGTGCTTATTCAGTTAATGATCGCCGCATTCCGCATCGATCCAGTGAGCAGCGCGCTCCTTGGGCCCTATATGCTGTGGGTATCATTTGCCGGCTGTCTCAACCTCAGCTTGTGGCTAGCCAACCCTCAGCTTTTAGCCTAAACGAGCACGCACCTATGGCACCCCTTTCAAATGCGCTACATATCTGGAACGGCAATCGGTCCGAAACCCGAGCAAAATTTGAAGCCGTTCTGCTGGAAAAACTGCTTTTACACACCAAAACCGTCGCCTCACCAGATCAACTCATCATCTGCCACGCGCCTCGAGACACCGACCAGGCGGAAGGTAATATTTTTGCCGAAGGCTTCGATATCACCATCAGCATCGCCGACAATCCGAAATTCTTGAACGTCGATAAAATTGTTGTTCCCCAAGTCGTTGATTTCGGTATTCTTGGTTGCCGGGCTGGATTGATCAAAGCTGACAACCTTAAACGTTATCGAGCAATGACCACCTCGGATCTGCAGCAAACGCGAATGGTATTTCCTAGGGACTGGTCAGATCTTCGAATCTATCAAGAGAATCGATTCAACGTTGTTGGCTGTCAATCCCTCGATGATGCAGTTCATAAAGTGGCCACGGAACAAGCAGACTTTCTCCCCTTAGGGATCAATGAAATTGCTCAAATCAAAACCTCTTACCAAAATACTCATCCAATGCTGGCAATCGAGGCCTATCACTTGCTGTACTATCCGATGCCGCTTCAGATCTACTGTCACGCAAGGCACAAGCGCCTCTCGCAGGCACTCTCTCGAGGCTTACTTGATTTAACTCAACGGGGATACCTAAGACAGTTGTTCAATGCGCACTACGGCGCGGCGATTGAGGCGTGTGATCTTGACCAAAGAACCGTCCATCGTCTTGACAATCCACTGCTTGGTCATGGGTCGCCCTTCTTGCGTTACTTGAGCCCTCTCATTAGCAAAGTGGATGGGAACTAGAATTCGGTACCCGGCTCGTAATACCGTTTGGCCCAAATCCCCATTCCCGGTTCTCCGACAACAGGCATCCGCCAGCTGCTAACTTTAGCCGCACTCAACTTCACCCTAAACAATGCCCGAGGTTGATCAATGGTATCGGCAATATAACGCTCAGCACCCCGAGCCCCCACATATTTCGTTGCCATCTCTAAGTAAGTTGAACGCCAAAGATCATCCATTCCGACCTCATGCACGCACTCTGCCACGCCTTGCACCAGTACCTTTCGATAGGGTAAGGCGTCTTCGTCAATACACAAAGACACTCTAGGGTCTGCCGTTATACAACCAAACCACGCCGATCTATGCCTTGGGGTGAACCAAATATCTGCCTCTTGATAGAGAAACCAAATTGGGGTTACCAGCGGGGCACCATCCTCCTGGGTAACCCCTATGCGCATTAAAACGCCGGGCTCCTTCAGAAATTCTGTCTGCTCGATTTTCGAGAGTTTTGGCATGGTTGGGCTCTTGGTCCTAAAACTCCTGGGGCGCTTTAATCCGCGCTGTACATTGTGACAACACAGGCGCCACCTAGGCCTAAATTGTGCTGCAACGCGTGTCTCGCACCTTCAACTTGTCTTGGCCCAGCGTCTCCTCGCAGCTGCCATACCAATTCGGTGCACTGAGCGAGACCTGTAGCACCTAAGGGATGGCCCTTAGATAAAAGACCACCCGAGGGATTGGTCACAACTCGACCACCGTAAGTGTTATCACCGTCCCAAATAAACTGCTCCGCCGAGCCTATCCCTGTTAATCCAAGTGCTTCATAAGTAAGCAACTCATTGGCAGTAAAACAATCGTGCAGCTCTACGACTTGGACATCTTCGGGACCGACGCCCGCTTCTTCAAAAACTTGATCCGCAGCAGCTTTCGCCATGTCCACACCAACCAATTTTCGCAGGGATTCGGCATGCAGCGTTGATTCAAAATCGGTCGTCATCGCCTGGGCTTTAATGGTGATCGCGTTATTGAGGCCATGCTTGCGAGCGAAACCCTCACTACAAATGATCGCTGCCGCTGCGCCACAAGTGGGTGGACAGCACTGGTAGCGAGTCAGTGGACCATAAATATGCGGCGATGCCATGATCTCCTCAACACTTAAAAGTTCACGGAAAACCGCATAGGGATTATTGGCCGCGTGAATCCGAGCCTTGGCTGAAATTTTTGCGAAGGTTTCATCGCGGGTGCCATATTCTTTGGCATATTCGGCACCAGCGCCACCAAAATACTGCGCAGCGTCAGGCGCTTTTTTATCCACTCCCTGCATAGATTTGCGAACCTTGAAAAATCGTTTGAGTGGGCTGGGTCGGTCGCCAAAAGCCGCTCCCAACGCACCTGGGTTCATTTGCTCAAACCCGAGTGCCAACGCGCAATCGACAACGCCGGCAGCCACAGCCTGACGGGCCAAAAACAGCGCCGAGGAACCTGTTGCACAGTTGTTATTAACATTTACCACGGGTATGCCAGTAAGACCTAGACCGTATAAAGCAGCTTGCCCCGATGTCGAGTCACCATAAACATAACCTACATAGGCTTGCTGTATATCCCCGTAATCAAGCCCGGCATCTTCCAGCGCCAAGCGTGCGGCGGTCTCTCCCATCACAGGGTAATCGTCACTGGCACCCGGTTTAGTAAATGGGATCATGCCGACTCCGGCAACTTTTACGCGTTGGCTCATAAGTCCTCCTTTAAACAATCTCCACTTGAAGCTGCAACATAGTTCTGGGGCCTTTCAAAGTCAATCGAACTGAACTTACTGCTGGTGTTAGACTGATCGTTCTGAGCGATTTACGAGGAGTAGCAGACATATGCAGCACAAAAAAATACTGATTACTGGGGGCAACAGCGGTATTGGCCTTGAGGCCGCAAAAGCCCTTGTTGCGCAAGGTGCCGAGGTCATCATCGCCGCTCGCCCCTCTGCTAAAACGGAAACCGCGCTGGGCATATTGGGCAAAAACGCCAGCCATCTGCCGGTTGATCTTGCGGACCTTGAAAGCGTCAGAGGACTCGCCTCAAGTTATCTTAACCAACACGAAAGGCTCGATGTATTAATTAATAATGCTGGCTTATTCCCTGCTAAACAGCAATTCACCCAACAAGGCTTTGAAATGCAAATCGGTGTTAATCACCTCAGCCACTTCTTCTTGACCCAGTTGTTACTACCTACAATGATCGCGACGGGGCCAGCTCGGGTAGTCACGGTTTCTTCTATGCTCCACAAAAAAGCCACCTTGGATTTTGACTCATTCAAAGGGGGTCAAAAATATAGCGCGCAGCGTGCCTACGGTCAGTCAAAGCTTGCAAATGTATTGTTTGCCTATGAACTAGCGGCTCGGCTAAGAAAGACTCAGGTGACCTCGACCGTACTGCACCCTGGGGGCGTCGCAACAGACATCGTGCGAGATATGCCTTGGATTATAAGAGCTTTACTTGGGCTCATTTTTATCAGCCCTGAAAAAGGTGCACAGACCACCATTATGCTGGCGGCCGCGCCTGACCTAGCGTCAACAACAGGGGCATATTTCGATCAATGCTCCCCTGCAGAGCCCAGTCCCTTGGCCAATGATCTCGCGCTCCGCAAACAACTTTGGGATGTCAGCCTGGCGGCTACGGGCCTTTCGACAGATCAATTCGGCTAGGATCATCTATAACCTTAGCGGCGAGCAACCCGCGAACCGCATTAGAGACCCAAACCCGCTCTGCATGACATAGATCTTCCAGGGTTAGATCTGCTACGGATGCTCGCCCAGTATCCAGTAGATGCTGGCGATACACGCCTGCTAAGCCGTTCCCTTTCAACCTAGGCGTTTTCAATTGGCCGTTGTTTTCGAGGTAGACATTGTAAATCGAAGATTCGGTCAGCAATCCCTCTGGGTTCCACAAGATCACATCATCGATATCATCTCGGTCACCTCGTAGCGTTTGGTAAATGCCCCGAGCCGTCGTCTTATGACGCAGTCGGAGATCATCAAAGCCAATAGGTCTTTGCGCAAGCCCAAGTCGTACCGGCACCAAGACATCAGGCAATGGGCCTTGCTCCAGAGACAAAGCACCCTGTCGCGTCAGTAAGAGCCGCAATTTGCAGGCGGCATCCGAGGAGAAGCTCTGCACGATTTCGCAAGCCGCATCCTCGTTCAGACGATACCCCAAAGCCTTTGCAGAACGCGTCAGTCGATCTAGATGTAACCGCCAAAGCTGAACCCCCTCTTCCGGTTGGTAACGCATTGTTTCGATAAGCGCAGCAGTTAACTCATTTAAAACCGCTGATTTGTGCACGGTTTCTTGCCACTCGAAGCGCTCGTCAGAGTCCCACACAATACCTCCACCTACGCCGTAACGCGCCGTCTTGGATGCGGTGTCCAAAGACAAGGTTCTTATAGCGACGCTAAATTGCATGCTGTCGGGCGATCTTAGGATGCCGATCGCGCCAGTATAGACGCCGCGTGGATCGGTCTCTAACGACTTGATGATAGCCATGGTGCGCGGCTTGGGAGCGCCTGTAATCGAGGCGCAAGGAAACAACGCTTGCATGATCTGAGCAAATCCAGCTCGGGTACTGGCTCTGACTTTAGACGTTTGCTGCCACACCGTTGGTAACGATTTTATGCCAAAAAGATCGAAGACCTCGATACTGCCTGGTTCACAAATTCTACCCAGATCGTTGCGAATCATGTCTACGATCATAAGATTTTCGGCTCGATCTTTTATAGACGCTGAGAGCATAGCTTTACTCTCAAGATCAGCATTGGGATCGTCATATCGGGCAGCGGTACCTTTCATAGGCTCGGTTAAGATCTTCCCATCCTCGAGCCGAAAAAATAGTTCTGGTGACACCGAGACGATCGCTTTCTGCTGGTACAAGCAAAACGCCGCAAAGGGTGTCGGTTGCACGTCGTAAAGCGTAAAAAAAAGCCCCAATGGGTCGCCTTCAAAAAGGCCTGTGAGCTGGTGCGTGAGGTTAACCTGATAGCTGTCGCCTGCAGCTAAGAGTTGCTTAATGCTCGCCAATTGCGCTTGATAGTCCGCGTATTGCCGACTCGATTCCAACAACAGGGTTGTCGGCTTGAAATCTGACGGCAAAAAGGGTGCCGCCTCGTTGAAGATCCCAAATACCGCCAACGGTCCGTCACCAACATGCGTCACAAGCGCAGGGTCAAACGCGCTTGCCGCTTCATAGGCAACGTAACCCACGACCTGCTTATTTAACGCTGCCCGCTCTGCGCTTGCGAGCACCATCGCGACTTCGCTTGGGGAGTTGGCCACAAGCACGGCTTCTGGTTGCTCGTATAACTCCCAACCATCATCAGCTTTATTTCTGAGCACACATTGCATTAAAAGTAACCGGTAATCCTAGGGTATTTGCCCTCCCCAGCATTCTAAACGAAAAACTGATCCTCAATGACGATTGATTCATACAACCACCTTGCTCGTCTTGTTCACCTGTTGCTCAAGCGCTACAAAACCTTATACTACTGCTCATGGACATTAATGCCTCATCCTCGAGTGCCGTACCGGTCGCAGCGCAGCGGCTAGGACGCGTTGCTCAAGAATTCGCCAGTCTTTCTACGACCCAAGAACTTCCCACCGCCGTGCAGTATGGTAAAGAAGTCTTTGACGATCCGGCCAGGGCCTACGATAGGCCAGACCGAGAAATTACTGCGACCTATGATGCACGAGGCAGTCTTGCAGAGCAGCGAGCGCGGCCTATCGAAGATATGGTTATAGAACGCATGCAGATCTCACGCTCACTAGAGGCCAGCGTCGAGGTTGCTAAGGCAACCAACAAAATGGTTGGCAGTTTAATCGACGAAACCGTATAGCCAAGACACAAAGTCAAAGGATTTAACAGCCCAATCTACGGGCGCGCAATTAACTTTCCCGTTGCTCATGCGAACCCAGCTCAGGCCGACGCCGTATGCCCGAGACTCGAGTCAAGCGCGGCGACTTATCCTCAGATTAAACACACCGGGTACTGATGCGTCGATCAGATCTCGGCAGGCAAGCTCGGTGAAGGCCCCAAAGCGACCGGATGGCAGTGGTCGGATCACGATACTCCTTCAATCAGATCAGAGTTGTTGCTTTTCAAGGAAGTAGCCCGTAAGGTGCGTTCCGCTGAATTGGAGAAGTCGCTAAACCTTCTATTCAGTGCCTTCACGGCATCCCTACCGCTCTGGTCAGCTGCCTTTGTGGGTACCCATAGTTGCGACACTTCTTCTCTGATTGAAAGGATTTATATGATTCATTTTTCGGATCTCGGCTTGATTGAGCCACTAGTCAAGGCACTTGCTGAAAAAAGTTATGCGCATCCGACAGCGATTCAGGCAGCCGCCATTCCGACGGTTCTAAAAGGCCAAGATCTCATGGCCTCAGCTCAAACTGGTACTGGTAAAACCGCGGCTTTTGTTTTGCCTATTCTCCAGCGTCTGGAAGCACAAAATCAAAAAACACCGGCCAATCGTACGCAAGCCCTTATCATTACACCGACTCGAGAGCTCGCTGCCCAGATTTTTGAAAATATCGTCACCTACAGTAAGTTTCTAAGCATAACTTCGGCGGTGGTTTTTGGTGGCGTTAATATCAACCCACAAATGAAACGTTTACGCGGTGGCGTTGATATTCTCGTGGCCACACCAGGTCGGTTACTCGACCTCGTTAATCAGAATGCCGTCAAACTGGATCAAGTCTCGACCTTTGTTCTTGATGAAGCAGATCGCATGCTGGATATGGGGTTTGTCCCCGATGTTAAGCGTATCCAAGCCAAGCTACCTAGAAAACGCCATAACTTAATGTTTTCAGCCACATTTTCAGATCCAATTCGAGCACTGGCTAAAACCATGCTTTATCAGCCCAAGGAAATTGATGTAGCGCCCAGAAACACCACGGCACAAAATATCGAGCAAACTATCCATCCTGTAGACAAGCAATCCAAAGCTGAATTGCTCATTCACTTAATTCGATCTGACAGTTGGCATCAAGTTCTTGTCTTTAGCCGCACTAAGCACGGCGCCAATAAACTCGTGAAGACCCTCTTAAAAGCGGGTATCGAAGCAGAAGCTATCCACGGCAATAAAAGCCAGGGCGCACGCACCCGAGCCCTAACAGGATTTAAGGAAGGCCGCGTTGCGATCCTGGTGGCAACTGACATCGCCGCACGAGGCATCGACATCCAGGCACTGCCTAGAGTAGTCAATTTTGATTTGCCCAGCGTCCCCGAGGACTACGTCCATCGCATTGGCCGAACCGCTAGAGCAGGCAGCACTGGCGTTGCGGTGTCCTTGGTTGCAGCGGATGAAATTAAGCAGTTAAGAGATATCGAGCGATTGATTAGAGCACCGTTACCGCGGGAAGAAATCGAAGGCTTTGAGCCCAAACATCAATTGCCCGCTTCAGGGCCTATTCCCACGTCGCCGAAAGTCAAAAGACCTCGTCGTCACGATGTCGCTGGGCGCGCTGGCGGCCACGCGACCAGCAGCAGAGGCGCTTCGGCTCATTCGCCGAAGCAAAGCGACGCCAATGGTAACGTCAATTCTAGAAAGCAGCCTCAAAAAATCCGGACCTTTGGTCCAAAAGGCAACGGCCGATCAAGGGCTCCCGGGCTTAGCGGCAATCGCTGACTTAAGGCGGATGAGTCTTTCAGCGCGATCGATTCTGACCCCCGACGAAACAAACTAGACAGTGATGTGAACCCGCAACACTAAAGCAATAAGTGTCCGCCATCGAGCACTAGATGTTGGCCGGTGACGACTGAATGACTATCGATGAATGACAGAATAGACTCGGCGACCGTATCAGCAGTACAAGTTGTTTGAAGCGGGGTATTGGCTCGAAGAAATGATAAAGACTGCTCATAGACTGCCTTCCCCATGCCTTCTGCCAACCATTCGCCCTCAATAAACCCAGGGCATACAGCGTTGACCCGTATCTCCGGGCCCAGCACCCTAGCAAGGGATTTCGTCATGGTAATGAGCGCGCCTTTAGAGGCTGCATAGGCAATCGACGAACCAACGCCTTTGACCCCGGCGATGGAAGCCACATTCACAATCGCAGCATTCCCTGAGCTTTTCAGCGCCTCCGTCGCCGCCCGCACCATTTGAAATGCACCCACCACATTGACACCATAAATATGCTGAAAATCATTTTGGTCTAGGCCTTCCAAATCGCTATGCGCTACAAATTTGGTGGTTCCGGCGTTGTTCACCAACACATCGATACGGCCCCATCGAGCCAGAGTCTCTGAGACCAGTCTTCGACAATCTACATCTTGGCTAACATCTGCTTGGCAAACCAAGACTTCCGCACCCAGGGCTCGGCATTGCTCAGCGACCGCCTCCGCCGCTGCTGAGCTCCGGGCATAGTTCACCACTACTTTGGCGCCTCTTGACGATAACTGCCGAACAGTTGCCGCACCAACGCCAGACGATGAACCGGTGACTATACAAACAGCTTGTTCTAAATCCATTATCGGTCTCCTATGCACTAACGTTATTTGAAAAATTCTACGAGCATCGCTTTTAGCTCATTTAGCACTTACGATGCTCAAGTTTTTCCTGAAACCAGCCACACGGCACCTTCCATGACAACGCCTGTGGATGTTTCGAAGGGCGCCAATGCATCTTTTAGGGCTTGCGTCGCCATCTTCACTGAGTCTTTTGGTAAGGTTTTGAAAGCACGCGCTGCCGGACCGATGACCAGTTGAAACGCCACAGCAGTCTCAAGGTCAGCTGCGACCCGCAGTGATTGAGTGACAGGCGTCAACGAGACATCCGTGAAACCGCTAGACGCTAAAATAGACCGCACATAGTCTGGATCGCTGAAGGCAAACGGACCTGGTGCTCGAGGATCTCGTGGCGCCTCCATCTCTGGTACAAAAGACGCAATAGCGCGTCCACCGACCGACATCCAAGGGTTGAAGCTAGGCGCTTGCCAACAAACGAGTCTGATTTCGCCACCTCGGCACAGCGCCTCTTTGAGATTGGTGAAGGCAACAACCGGATCTTTGAAAAACATCGAGCCAAACCGAGAGTACAGAACATCGAACTCATGTTCACTATTAAAAACCGCCCCATCGGCATGGAGAAAAGTTGGATTAGCCGAATTTTGCACCCGATGATTGGCCTGGGCTAACATCGGCCGGGATAAATCAATACCAAGCACTTGCGCCCCTGCTGCCGCCAACTTGATTGAGCTATCACCACAACCACACCCTAAATCCAAGACGCGTCGCCCCTCGATGGAGCCTAGGGAGGCAATTGAATCATCGGTAAAAGGGGTTAACAGCTGGTCTAGCTGTTGCTGATGCTCGACCCAAATTGCACCAGCTTCACCGTCCCAATAGTTGAACTGTTCTTCATTGAGTATGGACGCCATTTCCCCCCCTTTTTAAGCTTCGTCAGAAGTCCCGTTATATCCGAACGGTATGGTGTGTCGTTGACCAGTTTTGACTCCGCTGAAGGAGCAAGATAATGCTAACTGTCTAACAAAGTCTAGCTTTCGCATGATTGTCTGATGGTTTCAGTCGGTTGAGCCGGTAACATAGCGTGTCTCGCCCCTACAAATATGGACGATCTCACCGAACCTCAGCCATCATCTTTGAAACTTCGATTTAAGAGTTTCATCTTCGCATACTCAAAAGCACCCGAACTGGCACCCTGACGGTCTCCGGGACAAACGGACAAACGGACAAACGGACAAACGGACAAACGGACAAAAAGAAAAAACAGGCCTCAACCAAAGGGCAAGGAAATTCGGCTGTTTTTACGCGATGCTGCCGGCACTTCATGCCGCTGACCCAAACCCCTTCGGTTCGCAACCTCAGCTAATCGTTATTCAGCGAACACGTCGATTGCTTTGAACCAACCCCCTGCACTTTGTGGCAACGCATCCTCTCGCAAAACCATTTGGGCGGTCAGGCCGCCATAGATATGAGGAAACAATAGTGTTGCGCTGCCAGCAAAGTGTTCCGTCTGGTGTCCAACTGGACTAGCAGGCTCAAACCTCAAATCGACGCCCATACGCTGTAGATGCGCGATCTCCATCGTCAACACCAGCCAGGGCCCTTGCTGTTGTCGATAAAATTGGTTGGCTACCTTAACCAAAGCCGCCATGTCCGGCGCCGCATGGGTTAAACCATCCTGGTCAAAGGTTGGCGGAAAATAGATCTCATTGCGGCTTGTGGCTCGGCGCCATCGGTCCTGTTCTGCTAAGTGGAAAATGTACGTCACGTGTTTTCGCCCAAAAACGATTACGCTAACACAAGATCGCAACAAGACCAGGTTAATCTGATGGGCCCATCCCCCTTGGATTCAACGCATTCTCAACGCTTTTGAATACTCGGGCGCTAGCCAACAAGCAAGCCAGAATGCCAATTCAACTGCGGAATGCCGCTGATGGTATTGCGCATTTCACAAAACCCTTTTGCAGTTCGCGGCTTGCATACTGGGAGGCCCTTGCTCCACACCAACAGATGCGCTTTACTGCGAACTCAATTGGTGGGGTAGTTATGAAAGATTTTGCGCAAAAAGTTGCCGTCATTACCGGTGCGGGATCTGGTATGGGACGTTACTTAGCCCTACTTCTCGCTCGTGCCGGCGCCGATGTTGTGATTTGTGACGTCAATTCTGACACCCTCAAGGAAACCGAACGTTTAGTTCAAGGATATAACGTTGCCGTTACCGCCATCACCATCGATATGGGCGATAAATCACAGGTAGAGTCGTTGCCGGAACAAGTCATCGCTAAGCACGGCAAGGTCGATCTACTCTTTAACAATGCTGGCGTAACCGTTGGCGCAGATTTTGAAACCATGTCCGAGAAGGACTGGGACTGGGTCATGGATATTAACCTTCACGGCGTTGTTAATGCGACACGGGCTTTCCTGCCCTATCTGCGACAGCAACCCGAGGCTGCCTTGGTCAACACATCGTCCATTTTCGGCATGATCGCCGTCGCTAAGCAATCGGTTTATCACGCAACCAAATTCGCCGTGCGAGGCTTCACTGAGGGACTTGCTAGAGAGTTTAAAGACACCAACTTGTCGGTACATTGTGTACACCCTGGCCATATCGGCACCAACATTGTTGCGAATTCGCGATTCTCTGAAAACGATCCTGACATCGACGCGAAAGCAGGTGCATTAGGCTTAAGTGGCAGTCAGACGGAGATGGCTGACTTGTTTAGGCATCATGGCATGCACCCCAGTCGGGCAGCAAAAATCATTTTAGATGGCGTCAAGAGTAACCGGCGCCGTATTTTTGTTGGACTCGATGCCAAGCTACTCGATTTGGCTCAACGCGTTACCCCCATGCACTACGACAAATTGATGCCACTGTTCATGGTCCCATTAACGCTGCTCCGAAATAAAAAACCGCTAAAGGACCTACCCATCTAATCGGTCAACCCACTCCCGGCCTGTCGCCGAAGTCTCCGCATACCGTGTAACCATCGGTCGATGTTATCGCCCTTTCGACGAACATACTCCTCTACTTCGGGATGGGGTAAGACATAGAAGCGCTCTTCTCTGAGGGCTTCAAGGACAGTGACCGCCAAGGCCTCCGGTTCGATAATGCCATCGGTTTGCCCATCACCCAATCGCTTGGGGGCCATCGCCGTGTTAACACCTTGAGGGCAAAGCACCGACACGCCTATGCCTTCATCACCATGGGTAATCGCGATAAATTCCGCTAATTTTACTGCCGCCGCCTTAGTCACGGAGTAGGGACCAGAACCCAGCGCTGCCAGCAATCCGGCAGCAGATGCGGTATTTAGAAGGTAACCGCTACCTCTGGCAAGCATACCTGGCAATACAGCGCGGGCCGCGTACACATGACTCATCACATGTAATTCCCACTGTTTTTGCCAAACAGCATTGTCAGCATCGGCCAGCACCCCAGAACCTCCGGCGCCGGCATTTGAACAAAATAGATCAATCTGTCCATATTGGGATTCGGTGAAGCTCACCAGCGCCTCGATGTCGGCTTCCACGGTGACATCACATACCCTGCCCTCGCAGTTTAACGCAGCAGCGGCCTGCGATACCGCATCTGCATCGACATCTGCCAGTACCACAGCCCTTGCCCCAGCGTTCACAAAGGCGGCGGCCATCGCTTGACCAATGCCCCCACTGCCCCCTGTAATCACGCAAACACTATCCTTAATATCCATCGTTACCCCTAATCCTTAAATCCATTGACTGGTTATCAACCCAACCGCCTGCAATAGCTAGGTCGGTGTGTTTTTTCATCCTATACTAAATGGGCTCTGCTCTGAGGATACGTTTTTATGCATCAGCAAGACACTAGCACTGAAATTTTGACCCAAGCGATTCTTCGTTACGCCGTAGAGCGTATTCGAATGGACCCGCCAACCCTGGATGGTCCCAAACCCGAGGCGACCCTACGAGCCATGGTAGGCAAGACCATCAACCAAGAAGGGCTTGGCGGACTTGAAGCGCTTCGAATCTTTACCGATGTGCTTGCACCTGCCTGTATCTCAGTTGATCATCCAAGGTTTCTGTCGTTTGTACCAGCCGCGCCAACAGAGGCGGCTACGCTTTTTGATCTCGTCGTTGGCGCCTCAAGCATTTGTGGCACCTCATGGCTAGAAGCCGCCGGTGCGGTATTCGCTGAAAATGAAGCGCTAAGATGGCTCGCCGATTTGGCAGGATTTCCATCAACCGCTGGCGGTGTATTTGTTTCCGGGGGAACCGCTGGCAACCTAAGTGCCTTGGTTTCAGCACGAGGCCGATGGCGAGCTAGACAAACAGATACCACTACCAAAGGGCTCATCATCACCTCTGAAGGAGCACATGCCTCGGTTGGCCAGGCTGCATATGTCATGGATGCTGATATTTTGGCTGTACCCTGTGAAGGCCCTATGCAGGGTCAAGACCTAGAGCGATATGTGCTGGGGCTGCCAGCATCAGATCGACAGCGTATATTTGCAGTGGTCGCCACCAGTGGCACGACCAATTTGGGTTTTATCGATGACCTCAGCGGCATTGCAGACACTTGCCAAAGCCTCGGCTTTTGGTTCCACGTCGATGGTGCGTACGGTGCTGCTGGGCTCGCGGCACCGAGCATCAGGACACTGTTTTCAGGGATCGAGCGGGCTGACAGTTTTATAGTGGATCCTCATAAATGGTTGTTTGCACCTTTTGATTGCTGTGCGTTAATTTACCGTGATCCTGAGCATGCGAGGGCAGCGCACCGACAGCATGGCGACTATTTGGAGGTACTCTACGACGGTATCTGGAATCCGTCAGATTACGCGCATCACCTCTCACGTCGGGCCCGAGGCTTACCTTTTTGGTTTAGCCTTGCCACCCATGGCACCGACGCTTACACCAAAGCCGTTGAGAAAACCCTTGAACTGGCTCAATCTGCAGCAAAATTGATCGAAGCTGCAGACCATTGTCAATTGCTGTTGCCAGCACACCTTTCGATCGTCATTTTTAAGCGTTGCGGATGGCAGACTGCCGATTACAAAGCCTGGAGTGACGCCCTGCTGGCAGCTGGTACAGGCTTTGTCATGCCGACTAAGTTTAAAAAAGAGACGGTCCTAAGGCTCTGTATTGTTAACCCGAATACCACAGAACGCGACATTCAAATTATCTTAGATTCGCTCCTTTGAGGGCCTGCTAGGGATTGAAAACCTAAAACGAATGGATCAAGGCATGTCTTTGGAAAGGCTGGTAATTGGGATTCGAAGCGCCTTGATCGTTTATTTAGGCCGATCACCCTTAACAATGACACGATGCATGTGCCGCCTAAAGCCTTGGTAGTCGTTCAGTGCATTATGAAACAAGCAGCGATTATCCCACATGACGAGCGTACCGGGTTGCCACTTAAATCGCGTGACGTATTGTGACTGTGTTAAGTGCTCGGTGAGATAGGCAATGAGTGACTTGCTCTCTTCTCGCCGCCAACCCTCAATTCTGTGGGTATGGGGTCTACTACAGTAGATGCTTTTACGACCGGTTTCAGGATGGGTTCGGATAATCGGGTGAATGACTTCGGATTCGGCGAATTCTTCGTTGCCTCCATACGCTTTTCCCAGCTGTGATTGCGCGGATACCGCTCGATAGCCACCTCCTTCGCCATGGACCATTTTAGGTGTGTAGACGCCGTTTAATCCTTCTAGAACTGACCGAAAATCCGGGCTCAAGTCTTCATATGCCCTGGTCGCATCAGCAAATAACGTATCACCGCCCTGAGGGGGCACAGAAACCGCGTACAGGATCGTCGCTTGGGGTGGACAAACTTTGTAAGACGTATCGGTGTGCCAGTCCCCTCCAAAATTTAAGGCGGCCTCTGGCTCTTTAATTATTGGGATCACGTGTTCATTTTCTGGGACTGCCTGCATAAAAGGATAAATATCCAGCGCTCCAAAATACGCGCCAAAGGCCGCTTGCGACGCGGGTGACACATCCTGATCGCGAATAGCGATAAATCCATGGGCCAACCAAATATCACGCAATTTTTGAACATCCGCATCGGTCAGAGACTTGGACAGATCGATACCTGTAACTTCCGCGCCAATGGGACCTAAGTGAGTCGATACCTGCATTGATTCTCCCCTTATTGCACCTACATCATCTAATCACGTTGAATCGATGTAAACCCTCGTTTTCCTTTTGCCGCAGACCATGATTTGATGTTGCTGACAGCCAAATAGAGCAAACACCCTTATGAGTCAGTTCAATGTTGCCGTTTTTTTAGGAGATGATGCCTCCCCGGAGGTTATGAAACCAACCGTTGCATTACTGGAACGCATGCAGTTACCGATCGACTTCGTCTACCCCACCGTTGGAAGCGTGGCTCTTGAATCAGAGGGCAGTAGATTTCCTGAGGCATCTAAAAACCAAGTTGACAGGGCGGACGCAACTTTTTTTGGCTCTACCAGCGGCGACAGCACCGAGGCGTTATTTTATCTTAGGTGGGGCAAGCAAACCTTTGCCAATGTCAGACCTTGCCTTTGGCGGCCAGGCTTTAGATCGCCACTGGCAAATCCTGATGGCATTGACTTCACGATTGTGCGTGAAAATCTCGAGGACCTGTATCTTGGCCTTGAGGGCGATTTAGAGGACTTAAGTGCGCTTAACTTGTACTCAAGGCATGCCCGTGCAAACGTTAAGGATCTAGGACCAGGACGCTATGCCATCAAAGCCATCACCGAAGCAGGTTCTGAGCGAGTCATTAGATTTGCCTTTGAACTCGCTAGAAAACGTGAAAAGCAGCGCAAAGTAACCCTCACATCGAAATACAACATGCTGGCCAAGGCTGACGGTTACTTCAGAGATATAGGTTTTGAAGTTGCTAAAGATTATCCGGATATTGCCTTCGAGACCTTCATTGTAGACGACTTTTTATGCCGCATGATCAGCCGCCCAGAAGCGTTGGATGTTGTGGTCATGCCAAACCTTTATGGCGACATTATGTCCGACGGCGCGGCTGGACTTATTGGCGGACTCGGGCTTGCCCCTTCCGGTTGCTACGGCGATGCGTACGCCTACTTTGAGTCAGCCCACGGCACTGCACCTGATATACAAGGACAAAACATCATCAATCCCACAGCAACGCTACTGTCTGCTTGTATGATGCTGGACTATTTGGGCCTTGGTGATCAGGCCAAGCGGATTGATCAGGGAATCAGTCAGTTATATGCAGCACTTCAATGGATACCAAAAGATCAAGGTGGAACCGCATCAACCGAACAAATTTTTAAGGCGCTAGAAGACATTATAATGACTCACTAGCCTAAGATAGCCCCGCTTTAAGCGCATAAAGTACCTGGCCTGTAGCGCAAAGCAATCCATCGTCATTAACGACTTTAACTTCGACAGTGCAGAGCTGTCGGCCGCGCTTAAGCACCACCGCCTCCGCGTCGACCCACTTGCCTTGGGCCTGTCTGAGATACGTAACATTCAGATCTGCGGTGCCAGCAGGCTGAGAGACTGGCATCAGATTCGTAAACACCGCCGCGACCCCTGCCATGTCTATCAGCGTCGCCAGCACACCCCCATTTATACTGCCTCCAATACCCTGGGGCGTGGTCTCTGTCTTAACTATACGCAACCGAGCCCTATCCAACTCGGCTGACACAAGGGTTAAGCCCAAATATTGATGAAACGGATTGTCGTTAAACCGATCAAAAAATTCTCCTCTCATCGAACCCTTCCTTAAATTCACTATCCTTATGCACAACCCTCCGTTCGAGGCTGCTTCTAATTAGTACGGCTCTGTATTCAAGGTCGCAGCCGTGAAACCCATTATTTGAAGCGAAAACTCCAAACAAAAAAAACCCGGCTTGCGCCGGGCTTTTTTGTTTCCTAACTTTTTTCCGATCAAGCACCCTAGAACTGATAGCTAAGCTCCAAGCCTACAGTCCTTGGGCGATTCACAATCCCTGCTGCAAAAAGCGTTGCAATAGGTTGGAACACTTCGAATCGTTGGTCAGTTAAGTTCTTGCCGTAGGCCTCAATTGCCCAATTCTCAGCGTAATAACCAACCGACAACGAAACGTCTTCCCTTGCACCGACTCTCGACTGTTTGAGGTTCAGCAGCGCAGCTTCAAAAGCCGCTATCTTAGTTACCTTTGCAAAGATATCGACCGTACCGTCACCCACTGGGAAGGACAAAGTACCCCCTAAACCTAGGGTGTATTCTGGTGAATTCCTGGGGGTTAAGAACGTTGCGTCTTCAACAATCGTTACTCCATCATTAGGATTGATGTCAGTGTCGAAGACCTCGTACTCGGCATCTAAAGTACCATAGTTCAAAAAGGCTCTTGCCACGTTATTGAAGACGTACTGGATTTCAACTTCAATACCTTGATACAAAACGCTACCGGCGTTATCGAAAACCGAGGCAACTGTCTTCGTATCTGGATCTAACGCAACAAAAGATTCTTGCTTGTCTTCAAAATCATTTCTGAAGTAGGTCGCATTGAACCGAAGACGGTTATCTAAGTGCTGGCTCTTGTATCCAAGTTCGAAGTTGCCCGCATATTCAGGATCATACTGGTCTCGCTCGAAGTCTCGGATATTCTGGTTCACGCCGAAAAAGCCTCCGGAATGGAACCCTTCCGAGTAAGTCACGAACACCATCGATGAATCATTGATCGTGTAAGTTAAACCAATCTTGGGCGATACCTCTGTCCACTCGTTATTGAGTACCGCGTAATCAGGGAACTGTCTCAACGTCTCGCGATCAGCGGTTGTTAAATAAGCTTGCCCGGCAATAAAGTCCTTCTCTTCTTTCGTCCATCGCAACCCAGCTGTCAAGATCAAAGAGTCCGTCAAGTCATAATCCATTTGAGCGAAGATGGCCGTTGACGTAGTTTCCTGTGTTTCATACAGAATTTGATGGATATTTTGAGTTAGGTCTGTCATGCCCGGGTCGCAATACACTGGGGCAAATCCGCCTGCTTTACAGACGTCTAAACCACTTACGCCCGGCCCACCTAGGTCTGGGTTCCCAAGAGCAGCCCCAAACAACACGCCCCAAAACGCATCGCCTGTGTACCAATCTTGAACGAACTCATTCTGAAAATAGTACAAGCCTGCCGTGAAGCTTAACCGATCAAAACTACCATCGATTCTGAGCTCCTGACTGGTTTGATCATATTCGTTAAACCGCTCAATCGTAATAAAGGGAAAGGCAGAAGAATCGTAATCGTAAATTCTATACTCATCGACCTGCCTATACCCCGTTGAAGACACCAATGTCATATTTTCATTGAGGTCCAAACTCATGTTCAAGGTCACCGCATCGGTATCAAGACTATAATCATTGTCTTTATCGTTATCCGAAAACTCTGGGCGATCTAGCGAGTTTCGACACGCGCCAAACGCATTACAATTCAAGAACCCGCCGCTAAAATCGTTTTCAGGCGATCCCGCGGGAGGCTGAGGTAACAGTCCTGCCGGAACGTTATAGTTCGTATGGAACGAGTCCAGCGTGCCCTCGTCGGAAAACGTTTCTACAGTTAAGGTAGCTTCAAAGTTATCCGCTGGAGTAAACAGAAAAGTAGCCCCAACGTTGCTGTAGTCTTTTTCAGCAACACCATTACCCGTTGTAACGTTATCCATAAAACCATCGTAATTAATCTTCGTGCCAAACAACTTCATCGCGACGTTATCTGAAAGACCGGTGTTAAATACTGCGCGCGCTTCCTGCTGACCATCTTTACCCGCGGTGAGTTTAAATTTACCCCCAAGCTCGCCAGTCGGTTTACTGCGGATCACGTTGACCACGCCGCCTACGGTGTTCTTACCGAACAACGTTCCCTGCGGCCCGCGTAATACTTCAACTCGCTCCAAATCAAAATTTTCTAGCACCTGTCCCGCCGCGGTACCGAGATAAATACCGTCGATCACGACCGCGATTGGTGCGTCAAACGAATTGTCGTCACTTCGGGTCGGACTAATACCTCTGATATTAATGTTGGCGCCGCCACCTCCACGACTGCCATTTGTCCCAAAAATTAGGTTGGGCGAATACCCATCAAGATCCGACAAATTACGAATGGAGCTATTCTCCAATTCCTGGGTTAAGGCGGTAATTGCAATCGGCACATCCTGCACAGATTCTTCTTGCTTTCGAGCCGTTACCACAACTTCTTCGATGTAAGCTCCCGGCTGTGCCGCCCAGAGACTACTCGACGCCGCTCCCAAAACGCTAGCCACCCCAAACGCAGCCAACACCCCTATTCGATTCTTATAGTTCATTGGATTTCCCCAGTTTTTATTGTTCCACTCCTGCAACACTAAACAAAAACCTACAAAAAAAGCAAGCCTGCTTGCTTATTAATTTTGAGGCTCAATATCTAAGGCTAGCCCCTTACCACCACTTGAATATCCAACATCAATCGAGTTGAAACTTTTTATCTTGTCGGCTTCTTGACGCCTAAGTCTCTCTCGGATCCCTAATGCATTGAGAGGTTCACTCAATACTAGGGATAGCCAATAGAATTAGTTGATTCTAGTTTTTTCAGAATTCTGCTGGATTTGGTAGAACGCTTGTTGAATCAGCAAAATCTAAAACCTGAATCCTTTTTTTACAAAGAGATAATATAGATCGACGCTCTCGGGCTACCCAGCCTCGCATTACTGCCTCTGAGCAATGCCCTCGCCGGCAGCTGCGGTCATAGCAGGCGTTTAAAGGCTTTAAGCTTTGATCGTTTATAGGTCCCGAGAATCTAGTTTGAGTCACTGCTCCGACTTAATTACAATGACAGCTTTACAAGCTAGGACAAAGCATCATGCAAGCGATCACGATTCCCCAATTTGGACAACTTCTTGCGCCTCAATTATCCCGTGTTCCTGATTCGGCTCGTCCCGGCACGCTGGCTAGGCTAGAGCGCGCCGCAGCGGCGCGATACCGCACCTGGGCCGAGGCGCTGCCAGAACATGCCGAAGGGCTATTAACGTGCGCTGCCCGTGAGGACGAAATTGCAGACCGCATTGAGCAAATCCTACCTGTACCGGCCGAACACGAGGCGCTCGTATCGGAGGTCGTACCGCTGGCCGTTGCCATCTATTATGAGGTGTTCGATGCCTACGACGTCTGGGGTCAAATGACGGTTCAGGCTAATGCCGAGCGTCAAGGATCTCAAGCTTGGCCAAGCATGATACCGCTTTTTCCCGAGCACGAAGCCGAATTACGGGCCCTGTCAGCACTAGAACTGAAAAGCGGCGATTTCTTAGATGCGTTACTCACTGACCGCGCCGCCTGATGCCATCGAGATGCTAGCAGTGGGCGCCTTTTAGGCTTCTGGATTACCCTTAAAGGCTGGGCATGATTCATCCACAGGCGCCCACGGCATTGCCGATTTCTGCCAATAACTTGACGTAATCTGCACCCAGCTGGGGTCGTCCAAACTGCCTGCTTTGACAAACCTAATCTCCGGCATCTCAGCAACAAAACTAATCACCGGCGAGCCGCAGCGCCCGCAAAACCCCCGCGTCACGTGACTGCCATCTGAACCTGTGACGGTATAGGACTTAACATCACCATCCACCGACAGCGCCTCGGTTGGCACGAATACAATGGTGGCCTTACCGCTGCCCGTACTCTTCTGGCAATCCTTACAATGGCAATGATGCGCCGAGATCACAGCATCAAAAGCAAACTGATATGTCACGTCTCGACACAAACAACCACCGGTCACCGTCGTAGATTCGCGCTTCATTGTCGCTCCTTTATTCCTTGAGTTTATCGCTATTGCGCTTTCTAGCTGTCACTGGCCACTCAGGTTGACCATTTGATAACGCTAGACCTAACCCAGTCGATCAAGCAAGCCATCTGTTCGAGAAACATCCTCAAGGCGCCGTGCCTTCTTTAGGTCAGTTGGTCTCTTTAGATCAGTTAACATTAACCGGGCTATCCCTCAGTCTCGATCAATCGCCAAAAAACGCGCCTAACCCTCAGTATCCGGCCAGCACCGGTTATCGGTCCTGTAAACGGCGTCGGTTGTGCGTTCACCCAAAAGGGACAGCGGCGCACCGGCAAAGTAAGGATCATGAGTCGCTTGAGAGCGACTCCAATCAACGCGCTCACTGCGATAAGCCATCTTCCAGCCCTCTGCCGATTTTACATAACGATCAAGATAGCGGCCTGCGATAATGATGTCCTGCGGACCCGAATCTGATGGCACCTTGTGATAGGCATTGAAGTAAATCTCACCGAAAGCTTCTTCGCCTTCAAATTCGATTAAATGGTTACCGATCATGTGATGATTGGCGATGTGCTCCTGCAAAGCCTTCATCGCATAATCAACAAATTCTTTTGGGCTACCGTTAATAAAACCGTACTCGCAATACGCATCCTCGCTGAATACAGACATCAGTAAGTCCCGGTCTAATCGGTCTAGGCCGCGCATATATCGGCAGGACAGTTCGTAGATTTCCTGCTGGTCGATCACTTTTTGCATAGCACCCATCACCTTCATCTCCTTTCTGCGGGTTGGTTATTGACGCTTCTTTTTTGCCTTCTTTGCTTCTTTGCCTTCTTTGCTTCTTTGCCTTCTTTGCTTCTTTGCCTTCGCCAGATGCTAGGCCCGATATCAACATTATCATGGCATCTACTCTCGCACAGGCTCGCCTTACCTGCTTTAGCTAATTGGCTTGCTATGGCTGGCTACCTTGGCACCTTGTCTTGATTTTCCTCAGGTCTGATAAAACTAAAAGTTTTTGCGACTCGGTTAAAAAGTCAGAGAAGCGCCAGAGAAGACGCTACCAGCCGGATCTTGCTACTTGCGCCACAATTACGCATCTCCACTCGATACCAACCGAGCCAGCACCTTTGTTTCAAAACATCTAGGATATTGCTACTCAAGCGGCCTGATCGGCCAGTACCCGAGCCGCAATACTTTTCTGCAATCGTCTAGCCTGCACCATAGGCCTCGCCTTGACGACTTTCAGCGCCGCTGTATCCATGCAACGGTCACTCGCCCCAGAAATACTGACCCTTATGCTTAAGCTAAATGCGTCCAGGAAGGGTCCGTCTTTTGGTTACTTCCTTTAGTTAAAGCTGCAAAGCTCCCGCCCTGGCGCTCGTCGGTCACCGCTAAGCGCCTGCTCCAATCCATGACAACCCGACGAAAAGTCATTTTCCAAACACCCGCTCGCTGTTCAAACTGATCCAGATAGCGACCGGAAAAAACCATTTCTGATTGCCCATCGAGCAACAAGTGCTTAGCAAAAACGTAACTCTCGGTACTACAGGCCACTTCTGAGGAAAAATTGAATACGGTATTGCTAACTCGATGTTGCGTGAGTTCATACTGACCCGCGAGCGCGCCCATTACGATATCAGCAAAGTCATGAGCGAGCCCCTTAAAACCACCATAATCCACAGTCGCCGATGGCCAATATACAGCCTTAAGTCCTACTGCATCGACTCGATCTAGGGCTCGCGAGTGATGATTCAGTAAATCAGCTATGGCCGATCTCGCTTGCAGCTCGGTAACCCCAGGGACTAAGCCTGGATTGACGTCGTTTGACATTTTTCCCCCAACCTTGTTTTTTTCTGACATGATTCACTCGTTTTTTTGCGACTTTAGCCGTCTCGTCACACCCTTTCGTTAACCAACAACAAGTCACCCTACCCACAGTGCCGAGCAGCCTCGCCCGTGGTCAGCGGCAGCTGGTCTCTTCGCTGACCAAAACTTAACATAGCGGACTGACTTATGGCATGCTTCCGCTCGACTCCCCATCCACCAAGTATCCTGTGAGCGTTCGTATGAATGATGTAACCAAAGGCCAAGCAAGAGCACCAGGACCCACCGTAAATGACATCTTACGGTCGGATACATTCCCGCCACCTAGTCCGCTCATCGCATCTGAGTATCAATTTTTAGGAGACAGCGACCTCGATCCCAAACGCTACACTGACCCCAACTTTGCTGCCCAAGAATTTTCGAAAATGTGGTCGCAAACCTGGCAATGGGCCTGCCGAGAAGAGCACTTGGAAGATGCTGGCGACCGCTATGTCTATGACATCGGGCCTTACTCCGTCATCATTTCAAAAGACGCCAACGGCGATATCAGCGCGTTTAGAAACAGCTGCACACATCGGGGCACTCGTCTTGTTGCTGCTGAAGGAAGTGGTTTTGGCAACGGCTTTACCTGCCCGTTTCACGGATGGTCTTGGCATTTAGATGGCAGCTTAGAGCAGCTACCTGCGCGCTGGGATTTCCCGCACGTCTGCTCAGAGCAACATAGCCTGATCAAGGTGGCTTGTGAGCTTTGGGGAGGCTTCGTGTTCATCAACTTGAACGCTGAAGCAACGCCCCTCAGCGAGCAACTCGAGGTCATGACGGAACATTTTAAGCACTTTCCGCTGGATCACAGACGCATCAAAGTTCATGTTCAAAAGCGATTGCCTGCCAACTGGAAAGCGGCCCAAGAGGCATTTCTTGAAGCCTACCATAATGTTGAGACGCACAATTCTCCCAATGGCGCCAATGCCCAGTATGATATCTTTGGTCGCTTCGTCACAAGATTTATTCATAACACCGGGACCTACAGCCCCGAAAGTCTCGAAGACTACCCTGGGAATCGCTGGCGCGACCCGGTTCTCACCGAGTCTGAAATCTTGGCCCGTACACCGGGGGAACCTCGCGAACTCGCGGCCAATGAAACTGCAAGGGAAGTGGCCGCTGCGCAAACTAGAGCGCGACTGGCCGAATCCCTAGGCGCCTCGCAACAGCATATCAGCGATAGCGAGGCTCTCGATTCGATCGAATATCACTTATTCCCAAATATGTTTTTCTTTCCCGGCATCAATATTCCGATGGTCTATCGGTTTCGGCCTGATGGCGACAACGTTGATGCCTGCCTGTTTGATTTGCTTATCATGGAGCCTTGGCCGAAAGACAAGGCGAAGCCCTTTCCGCCTGAACCAGTCTTTCTTGATGTCGATCAATCCTACACTGAGGTCCCTGAATTAGGCTGGCTCGGCCGAGTTTATGACGAGGACACCGGCAACCTTGCCCTCCAACAACAGGGCCTAAAAGCCGCTGGCAAAGGGCTTACCTTAGGCAACTATCAGGAAGCCAGAATACGAAGAATTCATCAAACCTTGGATGCTTTCCTGAGCGCTTGAAAAGGTCGCCCGCTAAATTAGGTGGCCTTTGCCTCGAGTTCAGCTCTAATTTCTGCGTGTCTGGCTTCCGTTATCGGATAATTCCATACGATCGCCGCACCGGCTAGAAAAAACAGCGACGGAAAAGTTGAAAATAGGAACCTCAGCCCAAAGAGTTCGTCACTGCCATTTTCAACGCCTGCCTCAAATCCAACCAAACTCAGACCAAATAATGCGATAGCACCACCGAAAGAGGCTGTCGCTTTTTGCGCAAAGGACCAAGCAGAGAAAAAGAGTGCCGCTCGATTTTCGCCTGTCTCAAGCGTGTCAAGATCAATCACATCAGCCTTCATCGAATTAGGCAAGGTTTGAGAAAAGCCGCCTGCGGCAAAGCCTGTTGTTAATGTCATGGGTAACATCCACCAAAAATCTCCCGGGCCCAACAACAGATAACAGGGGTGTGCAAAGGCCAACATGAAAAACGAAATGAGATACGCTCTATGCTTTCCGATGCGCTTCGACAAAGCTACCCAAAAAGGCACCGCGAGAATGCTTGCAGCATAAAAAAAGCTCAACATGTAAATTGCTTTGTCTTCTGCGTTTAAAACATCGGCAATAAAAAATAGGTACAGAGGCGTGGTAACATTCAGTCCAAGAGAGCCAATCATGAAGGCAAGCACCAGACGCTTGAAGGGGCCATTAGCAGCCATTAGCCGTAACCCTTCCATAATCCTTACCTGCTGCCTCGGCTGGTAAGGCTGCTCGGCAACATTGAACAAGGTCAAAGAAACACACAGGGGCATTAAGATCAACATGGTCAAGCCAACCAGTTGCAAGACAACGCTTGAGCCGCCAATGCCAAATATCAGTAAGGCCAGGGCGGGTATGAGCTGCGCAGATAGGGAGCCTAGAGAATTGAAGACCGCCCGAGATCCAGTCACTTTACTTCGCTCGTGATAATCGGTGGACAGTTCTGATCCCCAAGCGTAGTAAGGTATCAACATCATCGTTATCGCAACCGACAACATAAAACTCCACAAGCCCAAGTGCAGCCAATTCATATGGACATCATCAACTAAAACACTGTAAACCGGTCGTAACCAAACTTGCCCTTGATTGGGCATAAACAGCTGAAAAACGGCTAGCATCATGAGCGGCGTTGCTAGCCCGATCCAAAGTTTTCGTCGTCCAAACCGACTATTTGTATGATCACTGATGTAACCCATCAGTGGATCTGTTACCACGTCAGTCCAACGAACTAAAAACAAAATTGTCCCGATCACCGCTAATGGAACACCCATATCGCTGGCATAAAACCTAGGAATAAATACTGCAACAGGAAATAACGACATCGCGATCGGCAGGTCGGTTAGCCCATAAAAGAACAACTTTTTTCGGGTCAGCACCATAGCTGATCACCCTCCTTTAAAGTAAGTTACCGGCTTGGCCTGGTACGCACTTGATCGTGCTTGCTAATGTTGATCCATGACATCCTTTATCGCCTCTTAAGCGCGAATTGCTCATAGCGAAAGCCTGACGCTCATGATATTTTGCATGCACGATAGTTTGTTACAGAGGCGTTGACAACCATGATGAACACCCAAGTACTGCTAAAACGAAGACCCCAAGGCGCACCTGTAGCAGAAGATTTTGAGGCCGTCGATAACGCTATGCCTCAAATCAACGAGGGCCAGGCCTTAATCAAGAATCAGTATATTTCTATGGATGCTGGTTTTCGCAATTGGATGGACGAAGGCGCCGGGGACGACGTCTTACCGGCAATGGCACTTGGCGAACCGGTCATGGGGCTGACCGTCGGCGAGGTACAAGAAAGCCGACACCCAACGTTAAAAGCAGGTGATCTTGTGATGGGCAGACTGGCCTGGGAACGTTATTCCATCGCCAGCGACGACTTCTTAGTGGTGCTTGAGACGCACGAGCAAAACGTGCCCACCCATTATCATCTTGGGATCTTGGGTGACACCGGCATGTCAGCCTATTTTGGTTTGACCGATATCGGTCAGCCAGCCGCTAACGAGACCGTATTGATCTCTGCAGCAGGTGGTGCCGTGGGCTACGTCGCCGGACAAATTGCTAAAATTATGGGCGCTGCTCGCGTCGTTGGTCTGACAAGCTCTGATGCGAAAGGCGAGCGACTCAAAGCCGAGCTGGGTTATGACGATTTTATCAATTATCGACAGCCCAACCTTGAAGCCGCTTTTCAATCAGCTTGCCCCGAGGGCATCGACGTTTACTTCGATAATGTTGGTGGGCCAATCTTGGAAACGGTTTTAAATCATATTAATGTTGCCGCCCGCATTCCGTTTTGCGGCGCAGTTGCTGATTACAGTAATCCAAGGCCGGTTGGTCCTCCCAACCTATTTCAGATCGTGACCAACTCAGTACGGTTACAAGGTTTTATGACTCATTTGCAAGTCAGTCGCTATCCTGAAGCAAGAGCTCAGCTCATGACCTGGCTTAATCAAGGACAGCTAAGCTCTGTGACACAGGAATACGCAGGGGTTAGTCAATGCGGCACTGCCTTCGCTGATCTGTTTGCTGGTAAGAATTTTGGCAAAACCATTGTCGCGGTTGATCATTGATCCTGATTGCCTCACGGCAAGCGCTTTTGCGCCGCCTTGACCCCAGCGTTCGCCAGTCGGTTTTAGAGACAGGGATATGAGCACGCCGGTAATCCTGTTGGAGCCCAAGCTTAGGCTACATTCCATTGCCTTCTACCGGGACGGCCAATGGTGAGCCCGTTTTGAATTCCATCAAAGCCGGGCATCGACATTTTCGCGCACTGCTACCACAAAAAAACGTTTCGAATTGCTTCAACATATTGAGCCTCTACCGCTTGTAATGCTAAATTCTCATTCGGAGGGGTGCATAAGTTACAGAGTTTGCGTTTTTCTTGTCACGATGGGGGCTCTTACCTACAGAGCAACATCACGCTTCAAGTCTTATCTCAGACTGTTATCTTAATGCAAAACGTACAATAAGAATTAGCTACCTACTGGAATTGGCTACCTACTGGAATTAGCTAAATGGAGAAACCGTTGAAACGAGATAACCTAAAAAAGTTGGCCCAGCTTAAGTCTGTTATTTTGGGAATGGAAAAGGATTTCGGCCTTGCCGACATGACAGAACAAGAACGCCGCATTCTCAGCGCGATGTCAGAGCTAGCTGAGCAAGAAGACAGTTTGGTTAGCAGTAAAGCATTGCGGAATAGTCTTTATTGCGCAGATTTGTCTGCACCAACGTATCACCGCGCGCTCAAGTCCTTGTTAGATCAGGGCCTACTCAGGCCACCAGAAGGTCGTAAAACGGGCATTTATAGGCTTTGTTTATAGGCTTTGTTTATAGTCTTTGTTTATAGACTTTGTTTATAGCATTTGCTTATAAGCATTGTCCATAAACCTATAGCGTGCAAGGTTGAATAGTCTGGATGCAGTGCGTCAACCGCGGTTCGCAATAGCGTGACCATTGCGCACTGTCTATCTCGGCTTATCCAAAAACATCCAATAAGCCCTCTCGCGGCGATGCACTGCTAGTCTATGATTAAGGGATGTCCTTGAAAAATACTGCATTGAATGAAGTTTGGGTTGCTTGCCACATCATCGTAGCTTTTCTTGTCCTCTATGCCTTCAGCGTCGATGGCGTTCGCGCCCTTGAATTTGACCTATTAGGGCTATCTGAACAATTATCTATTTTTATATTTTTACCTCATGGTATTCGCATTCTTGCAGTTTGGTTCCTGCGCCATCGCGCCCTGGTACCCCTTTTCATCGCGCATATGTGCCTCTACCAGCTGTTTAGTAATATGCCGCCCTTTTGGGCCCAAGTACCACTAGCGCTTATCGGCGCGTTCAGCCCTTGGCTGAGTTTTAAACTATTGCTTTGGACCAATATCCCGGCCTACTATCAAACCGATAATGGCAGGCCTCAGGCAAACCCCTTAGGCGTGCCGATATTAGCCGGTATCATCGCAGCAATATTCAATGGCTTAGGAAGCTTTGGCGTGCTGATGACACAAGACCTGAAATATGCTGATTTTGAGTTTCTGTTGGGTTATATCGTTGGCGATATATTAGGGGTCCTCATTGTTTTTATCTGCATTATGTCGTTTCGTGAAGTTGTTAACTATCGGAGTGCTGGAAGGTAAGTGATGTGATCCACTGCACCGGTGCGGTAAATTTGCTGACTGCTCCACCCAAACCAACCCATCGAGGATCACGACTATGATTCAGCGACACGCTCGAATGGTCGAGTACCTAAATCGGCTGCTCATTGCCTGTATCACCATAACGGTAACGCTCTTCATCCCTTTTTCTAACGCCAAAGAATCGCTACCAAACGCTATTTTGGGGGCGCAAGTTCCTTTAAAGGGATCAGAGCTTCAGTATTTCCAAGAGGATCCAACCACCGCGGGTTATTTATCGACCCCAGGAGGTCAGCCTGTCCGCGGCGGCGTTATCTTAATCCATGAATGGGACGGTTTGACTGAGCGCGTTAAGGCAACAGCTGACGCCTTCGCCGACGTCGGTTATGTTGCGCTCGCGGCTGACTTATATCAGGGTCAAACGGGAACTTCTCGAGCCGAGAACCTCGCATTAATGCAGACAACCCGCTCAAATCCTGAACGGATAATTCAGAACCTTAATGCGGCTCTGGCCGCTATTTCAGAACAACCTGGGGTAAACAGCCAGGTAGCCACGATAGGGTGGTGTTTTGGCGGTGGTATTGCCTTGTCTTTTGCCTTGGGTGGCGATCACCATGCGGGTACAGCTATTTTCTATGGCCGGCTATTAGACGACCCTGAACGCTTAGGTCATTTGAACCACGAGGTTTATGGGACTTTTGCTGGATTGGACCGAGGTCCGAGTGTCGATCAAGTCAATGCGTTTGTTGAAGCACTACGAGATGCGGGCATTCCTAACGACATCCACATTTACGATGAGGTGCAGCACGGGTTTTGGCTGCACGTCGATAGAGACCCTGCTCGCAACCGAGGGCCAGCTGAGCATGCCTGGCATCGACTACTCGCTTATCTCGACCGAGTCTTAAACTGAGTTTCATCGTGCCGCTAGTAGGGGACCTCATATCAACGCGGCGAAAGCCTAGCCGTCTCGAATTTTAGTCTTTAAGACTGGCTACGTCTTTTGCCCCGACTTAGACCCTGAAAGCCTGGACTGGGGAATCGACAATCAAGTCTTAATTGGGTAGTTCTCCCCCGGAACGTAATCTCTCCGGTAAATGTGATCGGTTGCCTCAACAAAGCCCTCGATACTGCCACAATCAAAGCGCTGTCCTTTAAATCGATAGGCCAGAACTTTACCGGCCTGAGCCTGCTCATTAAGGGCGTCGGTGATCTGAATCTCTTGATTTCGTCCAGGAGGCAGGCGCCTTAAAATCTCAAAGATGTCCGGGGTCAAAATATATCTCCCAATCACCGCGAGATTGCTGGGCGCCTCTTCTGGCGCTGGCTTTTCAACCATCGATGCGACCTGCACCAAACTGTCATCAATGCGCTCCCCAGAAACCACACCATAACTCCCGGTTTTATCCCAGGGCACTTCTTCAACGGCTACGATACTGCAGTTGTGGATCTGATACAGAGCGACCATTTGGGCAAGCACTGAATCGCCCTCGTTAACGCAAAAGTCGTCTGCAAGCACGACCGCGAAGGGTTCAGCTCCGACCAAGGGCTCACCGGTCAGAATCGCATGGCCCAAGCCCTTCATCTCGACCTGACGTGTGTAAGAAAAGCTGCATTGCGCGATCAAAGACCGGACGTCTGCTAGTAGCGCCTCTTTATTGGTTCCAGCGATCTGGTGTTCAAGCTCAAAATTGGTGTCGAAGTGATCCTCCAAAGCGCGCTTGCCGCGACCCGTGACAAAACCTATTTGGCTGAGCCCGGCACTGACCGCTTCTTCGACCCCATATTGGATGAGGGGCTTGTT
>JADHNJ010000018.1 GCA_016779565.1 Pseudomonadales bacterium | reverse complement strand
AAAACAGACCTAAGTAACAAAACATTTAAGATATAAGAGACAAAAGAGACAAAAGAGACAAAAGAGACAAAAGAGACAAAAGAGATAAAAGAGACAAAAGAGACAAAAGAGACAGCAGAATGGAAAGTCTTCATTTTGACCAACCTAGTGCTTAGGTAATAAAAATCGATCAACACGGCTCGAACAGAACTGCTCGTATAAAATAGCTCGTACAAAATAATTTGCACAAAATAGCTCGCACAAAATCGCTTGCTTAAAACTGCCCGCATAAAATCGCAAGATAGAAGCATCGCCGCCTAACGCTCCGAAAACGATTAGCCCATTGAAAAACATTTTAATGATGGCTTAGCGGGCAAATGAGAGTTCAGTGAGTAAATGAGCGTTCATCGACGGTGATGGTGGAACCTGAGATACTAAGTGCTACTCATCTAAATGCTTTAACTATGTCTTTTCATGTCACTTGCGTTGTAATCGGAGCAGGCGCCGTCGGTCTTAGTATTGCAAGGGCGCTTGCAGGCGCTGGTCACGATTGCCTGTTAATAGAAAAACAGGCCCAGATTGGGCAGGGCGTCAGCAGTCGCAATAGTGAAGTTATCCACGCGGGCATTTATTACCCATCCAAATCTAAAAAAGCGCAACTTTGTGTCGAGGGCAAGCAGCTGCTCTATGCCTTCTGTGAACAGTTCGCCGTGCCCCATCAAGCATGCGGGAAATTTATCGTCGCGTCCGATGCTAACGAGGCAGATAAATTGACGGAGATCTATCAACAAGGGTTGGAAAACGGTGTCAATGACCTGGTGCCATGCTCGCGTGCTGAAATTAATCGTAAGGAACCCGCCGTCAACGCCGTAGCAGCCTTATATTCCCCATCAACAGGTATTGTGAGCGCTCACGATTATATGCAGGCATTACTTGGAGATTTTGAAGCAAAAGGTGGTGTTTTAAGTACTCATGCTGAGGTGGTGGGTATCCGAGCGGTCTCGGAGGGCTATGAAGTTGTTGTCTCAATCGAGGGCGAACCGGACCCATTTGTTATAAGAGCAACTGCAGTTGTGAATGCCGCGGGCCTTGGAGCTCAAACAGTCGCGCGGACGATCCAAGGGATATCGCTATCTAGTATTCCGGAACTTTACTTTTGCAGAGGAAATTATTTTAGTCTTAGAGGCAAAAACCCCTTTAGGCACTTGATTTATCCAGTGCCCCCATCAAGTGGTGCCGGCCTTGGTATTCATGCGACAATCGATCTTGGCGGGCAGGTAAAATTTGGCCCCGATGTTGAATACATTGACGAAGAAATCTATCACGTAAATCTGGAAAGGCGGCGGCTCTACTTTGAGGCGATTCGACGATATTTTCCGGACTTGAAAGAAGACGACTTGATTCCGAGTTATTCGGGCATTCGTCCCAAGATTCAAGGGCCTCTCGATGCACCTGCGGATTTTGTGATCCGGGAGGAATCGGCTCAAGCATTGCCAAACTTGGTCAATCTGTTTGGGATCGAGTCGCCGGGGCTAACTGCATCGTTAGCAATTGCGAATGAGGTGAACGATCTGTTGACGATATAAGGCAGGCTGCATCGAGCCTGTAATGATCGGTATTCAAATAAAGAGCATGTGTTATGCATGACCACCATGAACATCATCATCAGCTAGCGGGACAGCTAAATTTGAGTTTTGGGCTCGCTGTTGCGGCTAACTTATCGTTTACCGTGGTCGAGGCCTTGCTGGCTTTATCGGCGGATTCTGTCGGGTTGCTCGCCGATGCAGGTCATAACCTGAGTGACGTGCTTGGGTTGGCGTTGGCGTGGGCTGCTAGCTATTTAGTGACCAAAAAAGCGAGTGCTCGCTTTAGTTATGGCTATCGGCGAACGACTATTTTAGCGGCACTTGTTAATGCCGTCGTGTTAATAATCGCCTCGTTTTATATCGCTTTGGGCGCTTTTGAAAAATTGATGTCGCCGACGCCTATCGCGGTTGAGGTGGTTATTTTTGTCGCGGCGCTCGGCATTTTAGTTAACGGGGGTACGGCGCTTTTATTCCTTCGTCAAAGTCACCACGATCTCAACATTAAGGGCGCATTCTTGCACTTAGCCTTTGACGCGCTAGTGTCTGCTGGCGTCGTTATTTCAGGTGTTGCACTCTATTACACTTCTGCCTATTGGATTGATCCTATCGTGGCGCTGGTGATCGTTGCTGTCATTCTGGGGCTGACCTGGCGCATGCTTAGAGATGCTTTGGCGTTAATTTTGGACGCCGTTCCCTTAAATATAGACCAGCAAGCAGTGACAAATTACCTACTTACTATCCCAGGGGTAGAGGCCGTTCACGATTTGCATATTTGGGCCATGAGCACCCGAGAAACGGGCCTTACGGCCCATCTCGTGATGCCGGAGCAACCGCTATGGGCTGTTCCAGATGGTTACCAGTCAGTCAGTAAAACTTTGGCTGATCAGTTTTCTATTCACCACGTTACCTTGCAGGTTGAGCGAGGCGAGGATTGTCAAACCCAAGATTGTGATCAAGAGAGGGCGCATGGAATTTAATCACTGGATAGCAGCGCAGAGTGATAGCCGGCCGGTCGAGGCGGTTATTCTAGACAATCCGGTACCTGTAACCGAATTACCAACCCCTGCTTTGCTACTTGACGAGACTGTGCTCGACGCGAACCTAGCGATCATGGGCAAATGGAGTGAGGCAACTGGAATAGCGCTTAGGCCTCACAGTAAAATGCACAAATGCCCTATTATCGCCAAAAAGCAATTGGCCTTGGGCGCCCAGGGCATTTGTTGTGCGAAAATATCAGAGGCCGCTATTATGCAGCGCGCGGGCATCGCCCCGATTCTGGTCACATCGCCTTTAATCGAGCCCATGGCGATAGCCAAGGCTGCTACGCTCGCTAAAACCAATCAGGCTTTGACGGTTGTGGTCGATAGCCGAGCATCCGCTTTGGGGCTTGAGCAGGCGCTTGATCACGTTAGTGCTAATCTTTTGGTTCTAATCGATATCGACCCAGGTCTTGGGCGCACAGGAATTGCTCCAGGCGACGAGTTGTTAAAATTAGCAGCCTTTATTCAGGATGAGTGTTCGCATTTAAATCTTCAGGGGCTACAAATCTATGCGGGCCATTGTATGCACATTGTTTCCGCAGAGGCGCGTTACGAGAAATATCAGCGCGCACTGCAGGCGGGTAAGGACGCCAAGCAACTATTAGAAGCCGAAGGTTATGTGCTGCCTCTTCTGTCGGGCGGCGGAACTGGTTCTTATGAATTTGAACCAGATGTAGGACTGCTTAATGAATTACAAGCAGGCTCTTACGCCTTTATGGATATCGAGTATCGGGATATCGAAACTCGAGCTCGGCCGGTGTTCGATGATTTCGATATTGCCTTGACTGTATTGGTAACGCCAATCAGTCAACCTAAACCAAGAACAATCACCGTGGATGCAGGTTTCAAATCACTAGCCTCGGATAAAATGGTACCCGAATTTAAAGATATTGAAGGATTAACCTATTATTGGGGGGGTGATGAGCACGGCATTGTCGCATTGAATAATCCCTCGCGAGACATTTCGCTAGGAGATAAGCTCAAATTAATTACGCCCCATTGCGACCCTACCGTCAATCTATTCGATTACTACTATGTGGTTAGAGAGGAGCATGTCCACGAGCTTTGGCCAATTTCGACGAGGGGGTGTTCGCAGTGAAAGATGCACCGTTTTTTGAAGATTTTTTTGTCGGACAGGATTTTTCTGATGTGCCTTCGGTAACGCTGACTGACGGTATGGTCGCCTTGCATCAGGCGTTATTCGGCGACCGAATGCGCCTGAGCCTCGATAACCCTTTATCCCAATCCGTGACCGGTGAATCAAGAAGCCTGGTGAATCCGGCATTGGTATGCAATCTTGCGATAGGTCAAAGTACGTTGCCTAGCCAGCGTGTGCTCGGTAATTTGTTCTATCGCGGATTACAACTGCTGGCGCCGGTTTTTGTGGGCGATACGCTCACGACCTCTACAAAGGTGATTGCGCTCCGTCAGAATGCCATCAAAACTGGCCGCGCCGCATCCGGCATGGTCGCGCTGGAGATAAGAGTAGAAAATCAAGACGGTGTCGTAGTTTTACATTTCTGGCGATGTCCCATGATCCCTTGTAGGGATGTTACGGCAAATACCGGTCACGCTGATGACTTTGCCGTGATGCCTGAGCTGATCACAGATGAACAGCTACTAGCGCATGTTCCAGCCTGGAATTTTGACGCCTATCGCGATAGATATCCGCAATCAAATGCCCCGTTACCGCTGGGCCTACTCAACGTTGAGGCCGCGGATACGGTGACGCTTGCGCCCGAGTTGGTGAGGATGACGCTCAATCTAGCCATGACTCACACTGATGCAACACGAAGTGTCTACGATAAGCGTTTGGTTTATGGCGGTCATACCATTGCGATGGCGGCTAAACAATTATCGTTGGCATTACCGCATATGTTGGGTGTGCTCGCCTGGTATCGATGTGATCATGTCGGACCGGTTTTTGAGCAGGATATTCTCTCATCATCAATTGACTGTGAAGCGATCCTTCAGCACGAACACGCTCGCATTGCGAAGTTACATGTGACGGTTTTGGCCCGTCGAGGCCCTGAAGCCCCCGAGGGCATGACAGATGACACTGTCCTCGAATGGTCTTTGGCAGTACTGCTGCCTTAAGATTTGGCAGGATTGTGACTCTAAAGCGTTTGTCGCATATTGTCTGTGACCCAGGGTCTGTTGAGCCCTAATTGAACGTTCGGTGAAATGATAAAAGGGGGCGCAATGAACCTAGGTATTTTAAGTGGTATGCGGGTTGTTGAGGGCAGTGCCTTCGTTGCTGCGCCCCTGGGAGGCATGACATTGGCGCAACTTGGTGCGGATGTCATTCGTTTCGATCCTATTGGCGGCGGACTAGATTACGGTCGCTGGCCCCTGACGCAGACTGGAGTGAGCCTGTTTTGGGCAGGTCTCAATAAAGGAAAGCGTTCTATACAGCTCGATATCCGCAAACCAGAGGCTCAAGCTTTGGTCAAAGCCTTATTAGCGAGACCAGGGCCTGATGCAGGTCTTTTCCTCACGAATTTCCCTGCTAAAGGGTGGCTTTCCTACGACAATCTCCGATTAGCGAGGGAGGATTTAATCTACGTCAATATAAAAGGCGATCGCCGCGGCGGCTCCGAGGTTGATTACACCGTCAATCCAGCTGTCGGGTTTGCCGACATAACCGGTCAATCTTCCAGTTTAGAGCCCACCAACCATGTCTTGCCTGCATGGGACAACATTGCGGGCCAGATGGCGGCAACAGCGCTCCTGGCAGCTGAGCGCCATAGGCGATTGTCAGGTCAAGGACAGTTAGTTGAACTTGCGCTCAAAGATGTGGCGCTGGCCACCGCTGGCCATCTCGGCAACATCGCTGAGGCGACAATCTTGGACGAGCCCAGAGCGAAGTCAGGCAATTATCTCTATGGTGCCTTTGGTAAAGATTTTCTCACTAAAGATGGTCATCGATTTATGGTGGTCGCGTTGACGTTAAAGCAGTGGCAAGCTTTGATCACCGCAACGGACAGTGCGGACGACCTAGCAGCATACTGTGATGCCGTTGGCAATGATCTTTTGACCGAGGGTGCTCGATTTGAGCATCGGGTTGCCATAGAGGCTATGTTGGCACCTTGGTTTATATCGAGAAACGGTGATGAAGTCTCCAAATCCTTGTCGGAGCATGGCGTGTGCTTTGGTCCTTATCGCACATTCAAGGCACTGCTAAGCGAGGACGAGGATTGTTCAGAAGATAATCCGATGTTTGAAAAGCTCAATCATCCAGGAATTGGGGCGTTTCTTGTGCCGGCAAGCCCGATTCGGTTTTCTGTCGCCAACAACCTGCCAGCATTACAAGCGCCCGCTTTAGGTGAACATACCGAACAAATTTTGGCTGAGGACTTGAATCTGCCAAATCATGAAATCGCTAGATTGTTTGATGAGAAAATCGTTGCCTAGCCATCGGTATGAGCCTAGAAAGCATCTAAGTTGTCTGGTCGCTTATGATAAAGTGTTCGCTGTTATCAAAGGAGTTAAAGCGTGCTTGAGCTCGTAAAGTCAGGGGGTTGGCTTATGTGGCCGATCTTGCTTAGCTCTGTGGTGGCCTTGGGTATAGCCATCGAGCGGCTTTGGACGTTGCGTCAAGCGGCCGTTGCGCCGACCGATCTATTGAACCAGCTACTCCTAGAGTTTGAGCAGGGCGCTTTGTCAAAAGAACGATTGCATCAGTTTCAACTGCGTGCACCGTTAGGACAGATATTGGTTGCAGGTATTGAGCAAAGCGAGGCGGGCAGAGATCCAATGGCCAGCAGTATGGAAGCTGCTGGCATTCAGGTCGTGCATGATTTGGAACGCTACTTATCGACGCTAGGGACGATAGCGGCAATTACACCGCTGCTGGGTTTGTTAGGGACCGTGATTGGTATGATAAAGGTCTTCAGTGCTATCCAGTTAGTGGGAGTAGGCCATGCCTCTACCTTGGCTGGGGGGATATCGGAAGCGTTGATAACAACCGCGGCGGGTCTTGGGGTCGCAATACCAACCCTGTTTTGCCATCGATTTTTGATTAGAAGAATTGAAGAGCTAGCAATCGATATGCAACAGGATGCGCAGAGATTAATTGATCAAGTGTATGCATGGAAATCCGCAACTTTGCGCATAGAGCCTGGTCCGTGAATTTTGTTAGACATCGCGACACGCAGGTGGACGTTAACTTAACGCCTCTGATCGATGTGGTGTTTTTATTGCTGATCTTTTTTATGGTGTCGACATCGTTTACCCTCGAGACACAACTTGACCTGACATTACCTGCCGCTGACGGAAGCGCCGAAGCCTCAGAAGAAGCCTTAGAGAAAGAATTTGTCATTGCAATCTCTGCGGATGGGAAATACTCAATTAATGGGCAAAGGCTTATTGGCACAACTTTAGAACAACTTAGATTAGCAACGGTCGGGGCTTTAGAGACCAAAAGACCCGAGCAAATCATTTTGATGGCAGATGCGAACACGCCCCATCAGCGAGTGATCGATATGCTTGACGTGCTTCAGCAAGCTGGACAAACGCAAATTCAAATGAAAACCCAAAGTAGAGCCGCGTCTGAACCCGGGGGAACTTTATGACTGGGTCAATGAGCGACACCTCGGTCTATCGGCGTTTGCTTGGATATACGCCCTGGGCTGCTTTTTTCCTAAGCCTTCTTGGGTTTTTGTTGTATTCCATTGCCAATGTCAGCGTCGTGCAGTTGGTATCCTATCTGGTTGATTCTCTGCAAAGCGGACAAGTAGTCACTGACCATGGGGTGATTGAGCGTTTATCGACTTTTCTAAACATCGGCATCATCGACAATCAGGTATTTGTGCCTAGTGCAATCGTTCTGATCGTTTTGATTCGCGGGTTGGGCACGCTAGTAGGAAATTATTTTATTCATTATGCGGCGAATAAAATGATATTCGATTTAAGAACGGAGCTTTTTGATCGTTTTCTGAAGTTGCCGAGTAGCTATTATGATAACCACGCCTTTGGACATCTCGTTGCAAAACTTACCTATCATGTCACCCAAGTCACAGGGGCTGCGACGGATGCTGTAAAAATTCTCTTTAGGGAAGGGCTTACAGTATTGGGCTACTTGGGCTTCTTGCTGTATCTGAACTGGCGATTGACACTTTTGTTTCTGATCGCAGCGCCATTGATCGGGGTGCTCGCGAGAATTGCTGGGAGGCGATTTCGAAAAATCAGCGAGCGGATTCAAGACTCAATGGGAGATGTTACTCAAGTTGCGTCCGAAGCTGTTCAGGGTTATCGAGAGGTTAGATCATTTGGCGCTGAGGACTATGAGCGGTCGAGATTTGGAAAGGTCAGCGCGCTCAATCGCAATCAATCCATGAAGATGGTATTGACTTCGGCGATCGCAACTCCTGTGATTCAAGTCATCGTTTCGGTGGTTTTGGCCGGACTCGTTTGGCTGTTGCTCGAGCCTGCTATTCGAGGTGATATGTCAACTGGCGATGTAGTTGCGTTCATTACAACAGGTGGTTTGTTGGCCAAGCCCATTCGCCAATTGACCGATATTATTGCAATCGTGCAAAAAGGAATTGCCGCTTCAGCCGACCTTTTCGAAGTGCTTGATGAACCTACGGAAATAGATCATGGCTCGCTCGCCCTGAACCAGGTCGAAGGACGTATCGAGTTTCGTGACGTGTCTTTTAGCTACGCGGGTAGCGAAAGTGCTGTGCTCAACAATATTTCCTTTGTAGCTGCCCCCGGTGAGACCATCGCGCTGGTTGGATCAAGTGGTGCTGGCAAGTCGACACTAGCGACATTAATTCCAAGGTTTTATGAACCATCCTCAGGGGCAATTTTGCTTGATGGTCACCCCGTTACATCGTTCAGCCGTCAAAACCTTCGGCAACATATGGCCTTTGTCAGTCAGACCGTTACATTATTTAACGATACGATCGCAAACAACATTGCTTATGGGGCTTTGCGTAACGAATCGTCTGAGCGCATCATCGAGGCTGCGAAATCTGCGCAAGCTTGGGATTTTATTCAAGGATTTGAGCAGGGTTTAGAAACTCAAGTAGGGGATAATGGAGTCTTGCTGTCGGGCGGGCAGCGTCAGCGTCTGGCAATAGCCCGCGCGCTGCTAAAAGATGCTCCGATTCTCATCTTAGATGAGGCAACTTCCGCCCTAGATGCTGAATCAGAGCGAGCTATCCAGATCGCGCTCGACGAAGTCGTGCGAGGCAGGACGGTGATTGTAATCGCGCATAGGCTGTCTACGATTGAAAAGGCAGATCGAATCCTTGTCCTGGAAGATGGAGAAATTAAAGAATCCGGAACACACCAAGAGCTTCTAGCTCGAGGCGCTCGCTATGCGCAATTTTTCGAAACTTCGCAGGATACGCCAATAGAAGTGGCCGCTATAGAGCCTGAGGTTTCGGTTAGACCTTATCCTCTGCCGGTAGAGGCCAATCGATTTCGTCTTGGGATGTGGTTGCCCAACGCTTGGTATGAGGGCTCGGCTTGGTTAACAGTGCTGAAGCCATTGGGTTGGGTCGTTGATTGGATTTCTCAAGCTAGGAGACGCCGGTCTAAGCATGAAAAAAACGCTTATCACTGTGAGCTACCCATTATCGTCGTCGGTAATATCACCGCTGGAGGTACTGGCAAGACCCCGGTGGTGATCGCGCTTGTTAAATTTTTACAGTCAAGGGGATTTCGACCTGGCGTAATCTCTCGGGGCTTTGGTGGTACTGCAAAAAAACCGGTGCGCGTTAATTTATCGTCGCGTCCAGAGGATGTCGGTGACGAACCGTTACTGATTCATGCAAGAACCTCGGTACCGACGATTTGCTGTCGCGATCGAACAGCCGCAGCCGCCTTGTTAGCCGATTCTGGCGATTGCAATGTCATCATTAGCGACGATGGTTTGCAGCATTATGCCTTAAAACGAGATTTTGAGATTGCTGTCGTAGACGGTGAGCGCGGGTTCGGCAATGGTCAAATAATGCCCGCGGGACCATTACGTGAAAAGCCTAGTCGGTTGGCTTCGGTTGATGCGGTTTTAGTCAATGGAACCGATCGTTTCCAGGTTGCTCCCGAAACGTCGGATCGTGTATTTGCTAACCCTTCATCGTTACTTGACGCAAAAACAGGATTGACGATACCGATCAGGAAACTGAGCAATTTGAGGCTCCATGCGGTTGCAGGAATCGGGCATCCCCAACGGTTTTTCAACACGCTTCGGGATCTGGGTAGTGTTGTGATCGAGCACCCTTGGCCTGATCACGCAGTGCTAACGGAAGCTGATTTGCAGTTTCCTGGTGGGGAACCGGTTGTCATGACGGAAAAAGATTATTTTCGCTGCAGGTCGCTGGATTTGCAGAGTATCTCAGCTGATATTTTGGTTTTGTGCATTGAAGTTACATTGCCCAAAAATGTCGAAACTTCCCTAATGGCGAGACTCGCTAGTAGGGGTTTTGACAGTGCCGAATAGGATGATGGGTGGTCTAAGGAAATCCTTGGGCTTGTGTGATTTAATCTGATTATTATTAGCTGTTATAGGGGTTTGATAAATGACGGTCAGTCCACGATTACTAGAGATTTTAGTCTGCCCCATTTGTAAGGGCGGATTAATCCATGATTCGGCAAAACAGGTGTTGATTTGCTCTTTAGACCGATTGGCTTACCCTATTAAAGATGATATCCCGGTCATGCTGCCTAGTGAGGCTCTACCGCTCTCTAGTGAAAATCCTGATCAGTTGGATAACATTGCTAAGTGAGCGTTGAGTATGTGATTGTCATACCGGCGCGTTATGCGAGCACTCGCTTGCCCGGCAAACCACTGCGCGATATTGCGGGTCTTACCATGATAGAAAGGGTGGTAACCCAGGGGCTTCAGAGCAGCGCTACCCAGGTCGTTGTTGCAACGGACCACCCAGAGATTGCTAAAGTGCTTGAAGGTAAAGTGGAGGTCATCATGACTCACGCAGAGGCCACTTCAGGCACCGATCGAGTTGCGGAAGCTGTTTCAGCGCTGAAGCTTGAAGACGAGACCGTTGTGGTAAATTTGCAAGGCGATGAGCCCTTAATGCCGCCAGCCTGTTTAGATCAAGTCGCCAATAATCTCGTGTCATCGGGTGCGGATATGGCAACGCTAGCTTGTTCTTTCTCTCCCACTGAGAACCCAGAGGCGCCTGATAGTGTCAAAGTGGTCTTTTCTAGCTCGGGCCGAGCCTTATATTTCAGCCGGTCCATGATTCCTTTCAATAGGGATAGCCTGCCTGGGGCGCCGCTTGATGTCATGCGTCACATTGGGCTTTATGCTTACCGCGCAGGTTTTATAAAGCGTTTCGTAGGATGGCCGGTGGCTAGAATCGAAGCCTTAGAGCAGTTGGAGCAGCTAAGAGCCCTAGACCACGATGCTCATATACACGTTGATCCTGCTAATGAGACCATTCTGCCAGGAGTAGACACCCAAGAAGATCTTGACCGTGTTTGTCGCCATTTTGCCGGAGTAAGCTGCTGATGCCTAACTTAACTTTGGTAGTAAAGAAAAGCTGCGAAACCTGCCTGCTTATTGAACCTGTCATTAGGTTACTCGCAGAACTTCCAACGACCAAAATTATTTCCCAGGATACGCTGGATTTCGCCGCAGACATTGCCGTCAATTATGATGAGACCTTAGAAATTTCACACAAATTGGGTATTGAAGTTGTACCAACGTTAATTGTTGATGAAGATGGACAGGAAGTTGCTCGGACCCACGGTTGGGATCGCGACCAATGGCAGTCGATACTCGGTTTAACCTTAACTTCAGATATTCCAGCCTTTCGACCTGGTTGTGGCTCTAAAACTCACGACCCAGGGATGCAAGAGCGCCTCGCCGCACGATTTGATCAAGATAAACTGGTATCAAGACGTCTTGCCTTCGAAGACGTTGACCCGTTTGAAGTTGGCTTCGACCAAGGTTGGTCTGATGGCCTGCCAGTAATACCTCCGACAGCTGAACGAGTTTTTCGAATGCTGGCTGGTACAACCCGGTCGCCTCAGGAGTTGATAGGGTCTGTCCCGCCGGACTATGCACCATGTACTGTTGAGAAAATTGCGATCAACGCCGTTATGGCAGGCTGCCTACCAGAATATTTACCGGTTGTTATAACCGCAGTAGAGGCCGTGCTGGAAGACCAGTTTTGCATGCATGGTTTATTGGCGACGACTTATTTTTCTGGACCTATGATAGTAGTCAACGGGCCGATATCGAGGTCGATCGGGATGAATAGTGGTGGCAACGCCTTGGGCCAAGGCAATCGTGCGAACGCAACGATTGGGCGAGCGCTTCAACTGGTTATACGAAATGTGGGTGGCGGCAAGCCCGGTGGTGTCGATCGGGCTGCCCTAGGAAATCCTGGTAAATATACCTTTTGTTTTGCCGAAGACGAACTGAATTCCTGTTGGCCATCTTTGGCAGAAGATTCAGGCTTCGCTCCTCAGCAATCGACTGTGACGGTATTTGCTGCCGACGGGATGCAGGGAATCGTGGATCAAAAATCAAGAACGCCCGAGTCTTTGGCTCGTTCTTTTGCTGCAGGGTTGCGCGCTATTGGACATCCTAAAATGGTACAGGGATCCGATGCGTTTTTGGTTATCTCGCCCGAACACGAGCGCGTTTTCCGAGACGCTAACTGGCAAAAAAATCGGTTGATTGATGAGCTTATAGAGCTGTTGATGATACCCGGCGCTGAACTTGTACAAGGCGCGCAAGGCATCGCTGAAGGAATACCTGAGACACTTAAAGATCGAACGATTTGCAAATTCAGAGACGGTGGTCTGAGGATAGTGCGGGCCGGTGGTAGAGCGGGTTTGTTTTCGGCGATCATAGCAGGCTGGGGTGCCAGCGGTGCCATTGGCAGCGTCCCAGTTACCAAAGAAATTTATACATAAAGGAAAATTGTATGGAAATGTTAGACCCAACGTCCGAGTTGACCCCAGAGGGCCGCCAACCATTAGCAAGGCTAACCGACTTGAAAGGTAAGCGGGTTGCGTTGCTGGATATTTCCAAACCTCGAGGCAATGTTTTTTTGGACCGTATTGAAGATCTGCTAAAGCAGCATGGGGCTGAAACGCGGCGCTATAAAAAGCCAACCTTTACCCGGGTAGCGCCAGATACACTGAGGCAAGAAATTGCTGGTGACTGCGATGCCGTGCTAGAAGCGCTCGCAGACTGAGGGTCATGTACGTCGTGCAGTTTGCATGACATTTTAGACCTTGATCGACGCGGTATTCCGGGGGCATTCATAGCCACCGTAGAGTTTGAACAAGCAGCAGCGGCCCAGGGCGAGTCGCTTGGGTTTCATCCATATCGGTTGTTTGTTGAACATCCCATTCAGGATAGAACGGATGACGAGATGAGGATTATCGCGGAGTCGGCTTTTCCTGATGTTTTAAACGCTTTGGTCGAGCAAACGGACTAGATTCATAAGCCCGTCTCGCCCAGATTAAGATAATCGATGCGACAGGAGAATCCATTGACGAGTCGTGTAAAGCAGTGGAAACAGTAAGCCGTTTTAATTCGCTAGCGGTCCGAATCGCAGCCTACGCTGTGATAACTGTTTTACTCGTAAGTGTCGGCTTCAGTGTCACACAAGTCTACGTAGAGTTCGAGCGCGAGGTTGGAAAAGATCAAAAAGCTTATCAAGAGCATTTGAATGAGCTTTTGCCTCTTATGCATCAAGCCTCCCAAACTGAGAATGAGGCGCTCGCCGAGCGGACCCTTCAAATTCTGCTCACGTCAGAAATCATTGATGCAGCTGAAATATTAGGCGCATCAGGTAATAGCTTGGCCAAAATTACCAGAACGGATCCAATACCAGAAATGCCTTTGGTTCATTTTTTGGTAGAACAAAGGACGCCAGAATTCATTACGTTGCACCAGGATACAAGCGCTGAGCAAGCCGGCAAATTAACGATTTGGTTCAATGTCGACCGAGGGTTGGTTGATTTTGCTGAACGTAATCTGTTCTTTCTCGGTTTAGCCTCAGCCAGAATCGGGATGGTGTTATTGGTTTTACTCCTACTCATTCGGTTGCAAATTATTACGCCTGTTCAGCGCTTGCTGGCAGGTCTTGAGGCATCGTCTGAATCAGGGTCCGACCTCGCAATCCCATCAGGGCACGAAAAAGATGAGCTCGGAGCGCTGGTTGCAAAGGTGAATCGTAATTTTGAGCTACAAAGGCAACAATTACGACAAATAGCCGCCAATGAGCAACGCTTTAAGTCGATTCTAGATGGTGCGGGCGATGCATGCTTTCTTTTCGATCAAGCAACCGGTGACATTGTGTATGCAAATCAAACGGCTTGTGAACTCACTGGCTACGGGCTAGAAGCGCTGTTGCGCCTTTCAGTACTAGACATTACCTCAAGCTTAAATGAGCAGGAATGGATGAGTCGAGTCCGTTTTATTCATTCGTTAGAGGCGCATCGAAGAGAATCAGTAATTCGGGCCGCCGATGGCAATGAGATACCGGTTGAAAGCACATCTTCTATGATTGAGATAGAAGACCGTCCGGTTATCCTGTCGTTTGTTCGGGATATGCGGGCACGAAAACAGTTGGAATATAATCTGGCTCACGCTCAAAAATTGACATCCCTGGGTGAGCTTACTAGCGGCGTTTCACATGATTTCAATAATCTCTTACAGCTCATTCAAGGCGCGCTAGATGTTATAGAAGCCGATTACCAAGATGCGAACACGGTCGTCAAAAAGAGCTTAGGCGTAGCGAAAAAAGCAACCGATGAGGGCGGTAGGCTGGTGGGTCAGCTGCTATCTTTTTCTCGGAAACAAGTATTAGATCCTGAAGTGATCTCAGTAAGCGAAATCATTGAAAATAACCTCGAGCTATTGAGGCAGGCAGCAGGTCGAAAGGTACGACTCATTTTTGAAGCCTCCGAGGAAATTGATCGAGTGATGCTGGACAACGGGGCGTTGGTAAATGCCCTGCTAAATTTGGTGGTGAATGCCAATCACGCAATGCCTGACGGAGGTGAATTGAAGCTCGTTATCCGGCCACCAACCTCTGAAGAGCGCAATGCGTATTTGCCACCTAATTTAAGAGGGCAGTCATTAATCTGTTTATCCGTTGCGGACAATGGCATGGGTATGACACCAGATGTCATGAATCGAGTTTTCGAGCCTTTTTATACGACTAAATCCGATGGAGCGGGCACAGGCATGGGGCTGGCTTCTGTTTTTGGTTTTGTGGTCCAGAGTGACGGCTTTATTCGGGTAGAGAGCACGCCTGGCCAGGGATCGACCTTCTATATATACCTCCCGCTTTCAAGTGCGGAAACTCCTCAAAAGGAAGAAATACTTCCTCGAGGTGAGACTCGCTCGACGTCCTCGAGCATCACGGAGCCTGAATCAGATGCCACCATTGCGGGCGTTGCCTCGAAGGTAGCTGCTTCCCAAAGAAAAGGGGGCATGCAAACGGCAACTCACCCGAAAAACCCTGCTCAATTAAAGCAGATCTTGCTCGTTGAGACCCATGCCGATCTCAGATTTATCAGTCAATCCTTTTTGGAATCGGTTGGCTACAAGGTATTGGCTGCAGACAGCCTAAGTGCGGCTCTCCTCGAGCTCTCCGCTCGTGGTACGCAGCTGTCGATATTGCTAACGGACTTGGCCCTGCCCAAAACAGAAGATGGTATGGGGCTGATTGAATTTTGCCAAACCCAGCACCCACATTTAAAAATTGGTATTCTTACCGGCATCGCCACTGAGTTGGCTCGCTCACAGTTTACGGCATTGCCGCCGGACAATATTCTAAGCAAGCCTTTTAACCAAAAAGACTTGATTGAATTTGTCACACGACTAGATGCGGCCAATACTATTTGAGCTGCAAAAATGCCCAATATTGGCGGATAGCCCTGTTTTTGAGTGGAAAAATGGTCCCGCCGCTAGCATCGATAAACTAGGGCGGGAAAGGTTTTTATCTATTTCGGCGCCATTCGAATACCGCTATCTAAACGAATCACTTCACCATTGATGTAGCCACACTCTACGATGTAGGCAGCTGTCTGCGCGAATTCTTCGGGTTGACCTAATCGTTTTGGAAACTGAGTCATCTCGATTAGGGGCTCGCGCACCTGGGGAGGAGCAAACTTCATCATTGGCGTTTCAAAGATACCAGGTGCTATCGTCGCAATCCGAACGCCTGATCGCGCAAGATCTCTAGCAATTGGCAACGTCATGCCCGCGACGCCGCCCTTGCTTGCGCTGTAAGCGGCTTGACCAATCTGACCATCGAACGCGGCAACAGAGGCGACATTAACAATCACGCCTCGCTCCCCATCTTCGGTCAGCACCTCGTTCTTTGTCATTGCGTCTGCACAGAGGCGCAGACAGTTAAAAGTACCAACAAGATTGACTCGGACAATAAATTCAAAGGTTTTGAGCGGCATCGGCCCATCTTTACCAAGGGTGCGAGCAGCAGCGCCTATGCCAGCACTATTGATGTTGACATGGATCGCGCCGAACGCGCTCAATCCTTTTTCGATAGCGGCCGATACTGCCGTCTCATCAGCAACGTCGCCTGCAGCGTAAGTTGCGTGCTCGCCCAGTTCTTGTGCAGTTTTTTCTGCATTTTCCTCGTTGAGATCGAATAAAATAACCTTGGCACCAGCATTGATGAAGTTTTCTGCTGTCGCACGACCTAGTCCTGAAGCGCCGCCAGTTATGAAGGCAACTTTGTCTTTTAATTGCATTTGATTCCCCTATGATTGTCCTTATCGAGTATACACTGAACCTAATTCGATCGGGAGACAGCTAAGCCTCAAATGACTATCGAGATCCAAAATACTTTCGATCTATCGGATCTAAATACCTTTCGGCTCAGCGCCACTTGCCATAGTTTCCATCGCTTTGATTCTAACGACGACCTTGCGGCGGCTGTGAACCACGCTGTTGAGCAGGGTTTGAATATGTACTTGTTAGGTGGCGGCAGCAATGTATTGCTAGCGCCGTACATTGATGGCCTAGTGCTGCAGAGCGCTGATTTAACCATAGTAGTAGAAGATGAAACGGTGCGTGTTGGCGCTGGCGTAATCTGGGATGATCTGGTTGCCGAAATGTTGTCTCAAAGGCTCTATGGTCTTGAGAATTTATCGGGCATTCCCGGGACAGTTGGAGCAGCACCTGTGCAGAATATTGGTGCTTACGGTGTTGAGTTAAGCCAATTTGTCGATAGTGTTGAGGTCTTCGATTTAGCAACCCAGACGCTCCGCAGGCTTTCTGCAACCGATTGCGACTTTGGCTATCGATCTAGCCGGTTTAGAACCCTTACAGCATCGCCTTACATCATAACCGCCGTCAATCTCAGGCTGTCCCGTGAGTATCGACCGAATCTGAGTTACCCAGATTTGGCAGGATTGCCTAAAGCTATTGGTGGCTCAGCTGACAGTCTTCGAGCTGTGATTCTAGCGATCAGGCAGCGAAAACTGCCGGATTATCGACAATTGGGTAATGTTGGGAGCTTTTTTAAAAATCCAATGATCTCAGCCGCCCAAAAATCCCTGCTGGAAGCGTCAGGCATCAGTAGCGGTTTTAACCGGAGTCAAGATGGATTTAAGGTGTCTGCCGCACGACTCATCGAATTAGCCGTAGACAGTCGCCATCGAGTGGGGGATGCTCGCATTTCATCCCGACATCGATTGGTGCTCGAGAATGCAGGGCGAGCGACGCTGGCAGACGTGTTGGCCTTGGCAAAAGCGATCCAAGCATCTGTCAACGCCAAGTTTGGCGTTGAACTAGAAATAGAGCCGACCACGCTTCAGCCTTTGGCTTTGAGTCGCTAGAAAATCGCCGATGCCTAAGGCGTCGAGGCTAATTTCTAGGGTCATTTGCAGCGCGTTGCCATCGACTTGGATGGCTGTCGTCGTAGTCTACAGGTATGTAGGGTAGGTCATTAACATGTGGCGCCAGAATGACATCTTCCAACACAGGGCCTACTACGGCAGGCTTAGCGGCGACTCGTGGGTCGTTACCGGCTTTACCCCAAGTCCAGGGTCGAGCCAATAGCTGCAATTCGCTTGCACTTACAGTAGAACCGGTATCAAGCACTTCGCGTTCGACGACGCCAGCAGTCTCTTGAGTTTCAGTAACCGAGTGACGCGCAAGATCTTCCGCCTGTTGCGCCGACTCTACACTTGTGATGGTCGATTCAGGGCTTGCTAAGGGCTCAATCGATTGTACGGTTTCGCTAAGTATCGCTGGCTCGGCTGTCTTTTCTGGCTGCGGAACGGCCTGTGCTGCTTCTATGTCAGCTGCAGTTATGTCAGCTGCAGTTATGTCAGCTGCAGTGCTTGATGCGGTATGTTCATCTTGGACCGAGACATCAGTGGTCTGCTTGCTGCGTCTGCGTCGTTGGTTACGCTCACGATTGCCTTGGTTGCGCTTATCCTGCGGATTCTCCTCTCGAGGGCTTGAAGCACTGACTGCTTGGGTATTTGCCTCTACAGATTCATTGCTAGCTTTATCTGTCGGCTTATTGTTTGTCTCAGTATTTTGTCCCTGACCACGACCACCGCGACGACGGCCAGCTGGGCTGCGTTTTTTGCCATCGCCCGATGAATGAGCGGTGTCTGAGATTTGAGCGTCGCTCGTTTTATTGCTTGGTTTTTTGCTGCTAACAGGTTTCCGTTTGGCTTTAGTGACCTTAGATTTATCACTCGTCTTGTTAGTAGATTTGATGTCACTCGATCCAAAGATCGAAGCAATTATCCGACTCAGCAAAGAAGGCGTAGATGATTTCTTGGCCGCTGGTTTAGGTTTCTTATTAGCTGGTTTTTTCGAACGCCCTGTTCCAGATCGTGCTTCGGCGGGGTGGGTGGGTGCAGTAACGGCGTTTGTTGTTGGCGCCTCGTCCCTTACGACTGACACAGCAGCGGTCTCTCTTACCGCTGGCCGCAAATCAATGTCAGTCTCTGCGACTTCTTCTTCTACCTCAGGAGAGATGTTGTAACTGGCTTCATCACTAACCACATCATTATTTCTGAGCCGCTCAACCCGGTAGTGTGGCGTTTGCATGTCAACGCTTGGAACAATCAACAGCCTAACTTTGTTGTGAGCCTCAATATCCGCGATCATTTGGCGCTTCTCGTTGAGAACAAAAGCTGCCACCGGAACCGGTAGAAAAGCTCTGATTTCTGCGCTGGAGTCTTTCAGTGCTTCTTCTTGTATCAACCGAAGAATCGCAAGCGCACTGGACTCTATATCCCGGATTGTTCCAAGGCCCTCGCATCGGGGGCACAATATATGACTGATTTCGCGTAAGGAGGGTCGTAAACGCTGCCGACTCATTTCAAGGAGACCAAACCGCGATATTCGACCCACTTGAATTTTCGCACGATCTACTTCTAGGGCGTCTCGTACGCGGTTTTCAACCAAACGCTGGTTTTTAGTCGAAGTCATATCAATAAAATCGATCACGACAAGACCGCCGATGTCGCGCAACCTTAATTGACGACAGATCTCGTCTGCTGCTTCAAGATTGGTATTTAGGGCCGTTTCTTCGATGTCTGATCCCTTGGTTGCACGTGCAGAGTTAATATCAATAGACACCAGTGCCTCTGTCGGATCGATGACCACCGAGCCCCCGGACGGTAGACGAACCTCCCGCTGGAAGGCCGACTCAATTTGGCCTTCAATTTGGTAGCGATTAAATAAGGGCACATCGCTGGTATAACGCTTTACCCGACTGGCCAGATGCGGCATAACTTGAGAAACAAAAGAGGTTGCCTGGTCGAACGCATCATCGGTATCAATTAAAATCTCACCAATGTCATCGCGCATATAATCTCTGACAGCACGGGTGATGACATCACCTTCTTGATAGATGAGGAAAGGGGCCGCACGACTTTCAGCGGCAATCTTAATCGCTTCAGCTAGTTGCAAGAGATACTTAAGATCCCACTGCAATTCTTCCGCAGATCTGCCTACTCCAGCAGTTCTTACGATGGCGCCCATATCTTTTGGGATCTCTAGGGTGGCCAAGGCATCTTTTAAGTCGTCCCGCTCGTCGCCTTCAATCCTTCGACTAATGCCGCCTGCTCTCGGATTGTTCGGCATCAACACGAGATAGCGACCTGCAAGGCTATAAAAGGTTGTTAACGCGGCGCCTTTGGTGCCACGCTCTTCCTTGTCTACTTGAACAATAATCTCTTGTCCTTCTTTGACTACATCGGCGATATTAATGCGCCCTTTGTGGTCTCCATTGGACTTTGCAAAGTATTCCCGAGATATTTCTTTTAACGGGAGAAAGCCATGTCGATTACCACCAAAGTCGACAAAAGCGGCTTCGAGGCTAGGCTCAACCCGCGTAATCTTTCCTTTGTAAATATTTGATTTCTTTTGATCTCTTGCCAAGCTTTCGATGTCTAAATCGTAAAGCCTCTGGCCGTCGACGAGGGCAACTCTCAGCTCCTCGCTGTGTGTTGCATTGATGAGCATTCTTTTCATAACGATACCTTAGTCTGCGAAGCGCAGGGCGTCAGGTATCGGCAAACCAACTGATGTGCCTAAATGTGTCTTATTTCTGGCCTCGGTTTAACCGAGCTTATCAGGCTTCCCAAGAAGCATTAGCTAATATTCAATCAAGTTGCTAGGTACACATTCCTATCTGTTTGTTATCATAATCATAGGAGCTGTAAATATATGTACACTCGTAAAGTACCTTACGATCTAGCACAACCTCATTCTTAGTATAATTCGATTTGGCGATACTGTTCGCGTTCGCGCATTCTTCCGTTTTTGGCCAATATTTGGCCCGTTCGTAGTCGATGTCAGCAGTTGTAAGACTGCATCAACGTATTCAGTCGTTTTGTTCCTCGAGTGCTAAATAAGCAAGCCCGGGTCTCTGCAGTATGTACTCAGATAAGATTAATTTTACGGTTTTTCTCAAACCGGGGTAAACTTATCAATTGTCGGCCCCCAACGTTTGTTATGGGTCGACGAGCGGATCATAACAGCTTCTGGGCGAGGGTAAAGCAAAAAAATGCAAGCCAATCAAGGGATAATGATCCAAGAACCGGTTCAATGGTTGACGGTTGCCGATGATCGGGCCGGACAAAGACTCGATAATTTCCTAAAGACACGCCTAAAAGGGGTCCCAAAGACTCGAATTTATCAAATGATTCGTAAAGGCGAAGTCAGAATCAACAAAGGCCGGGTAAGACCTGATTACAAGCTCAAAGCGGGAGATTTACTCAGGGTGCCGCCGGTACAACGGTCTGCAGAACCAGATAGTATCGATTATCGCTTCATTCCGGTCCTAGACCATATTGTGTATGAAGATGAGCAGATGATTGCATTTAATAAGCCGGCAGGACTCGCCGTCCATGGAGGAAGTGGTTTGCAAGGCGGTTTGATTGAGGCGCTGCGAGCCCATCGACCGGACGCACACTACCTGGAGTTAGCGCATCGGTTAGATAGGGATACCTCTGGCCTGCTGCTGATTGCCAAAAAAAGGGCGTTTCTGCGTCGTTTTCAGGCAGAGTTGCGGGAAAAAGTTCGTTTGACTAAGCAGTATGATCTCGTTGTACATGGTCAATGGCCTGAAAAAGTAACGATTATTGATCAGCCCATTCTCAAGATTTCCCATGAAAACGGTGATCGAGTCAGTCGGATTGATGCTGAAGGCAAGCCTTCGAAGACAATATTTAAGGTTAAAAAACGTTTTTTAAGAACGACTTGGTTGTCTGCAACCCTAGTTACCGGGCGAATGCACCAAATTCGTGTGCATGTGGCTTCGCAAGGCTGCCCTATAGTCGGCGATGTAAAATATGGCCATGCAGCTCAGGATCTTCAGCTAAAACCACCACGAATGATGCTTCACGCAACATCATTGAGCCATCGAGGAGCCAGCTCGGAGGCACCGGGTCGGCTTGAAGCCTTTAGACTTGAGGCGCCTCTGGAACCTCAAATGAAGCTGTTTATCGAATCTTTGCACCAGTAAGGAAGCCTCCCGAAGCGAAAGCGCTTCAAGATTGATTGGGAAGGCTATAGCCAGGTACACGGTCTAAATCTCTGAGTGCCTTTAGAAGCGCTAACAAAGGCAGGCCATATAAAATGTTGATGTCTTCGGTCTCGATAGATTCAATGAGTCGCTGACCTGCGCCTTCAGCGTGAAAGCTTCCCGCACTCGCGAGAGGTTGATCCGCTGCCACGTATTCACAGATTTCGCTGTGATCGAGATCGCGGAGTTTTACTCGGCATTCAGTGGTCAAGGAGGCGTGAATTTGGTGCCCGACCATCAGTGCCAGGGAGGTCGTAAAAGTCAGAAGTTGTCCCGAGGCTTGTGACAGTTGTTTGATAGCATTTTCTGTGGTCCCAGGTTTATGCAGTTGTTCACCGCTGGCAAGGCAACATACTTGATCTGAGCCGATTACAATGACCTCTTGGCCGTAAGTCTCGAGCGCCCTTAAATAAACTGATTTAGCTTTTCCCTCGGCATTGAATCTAGCGGTTTCTTCGGCTGAAAACGCTTCCTTTGCCCCCTCATCAAAATTTGGCAGCAAGGTAATGACTGGCAATTGAGCGTTTTTTAATAGCCGCTTTCGAATAGCAGAACCTGATGCCAGAACCAAGGGCGGTAAAGAGGTCGATTTAAGCGAGTTCATCTGTTCCTCGTTATAGAATAATGTTTTGACAGCTTCAGTACAGATGCATAAGATGCGCTCCTTATGTTAGCAGAGGCTCTACCAAAAAGGATTCGATACATCCGGCTCGGGGACGAAGAAAGCCGATACCAAGGGGTTATACCCGTGGCAAGGTTGCCACGACTGCTAGCTCTCTTGGCTGAGGGCCCCTCTAAGTCGGACAAGGCAATACAGCCAGTACAGGCGCTTTTAACCTTTAAACAGGATGCGCCTCACCGACATATCGTGTCCGTCGAAGCTTCCTTTGACTATTCCTGGCCCTGCCAAAGGTGTTTGGAGGAAATGGAGATAAAGGCTGCCAGTCAACACGAACTAGTGTTGTCGAATAGAAGCGATGTGATTGAACGTTTGCCCGTTTCAGTTGATTACCTGTTAACTGAAGGGGATTTTGTCGAAGTCGCCGCGTTGTTAGAAGACCAGTTGTTACTGGCGATGCCGATGGTGCCAAAGCACGAGCATTGTGAGGTGACGAGGATTGAAGAAGGTGCAACCGAGACAGAACTGCATGTTAGCCAACCCTCGCTAGCGATTGATCCCAATTTTACAGCCGAGCCGCGACAAAGGCCTTTTGCTAACTTAAAGAAAATGACTACCACAAACCCTGACTAGGAGACTCTCATGGCAGTACAACAGGATAAAGTTTCGCGATCCAAAAGAGGTATGCGTCGAGCCCATGACGGATTGAAGAAACCTACGCTGTCGGAAGACCCAACAACTGGGGAGACCCACCGTCGTCATCACGTGACGGCTGATGGTTTTTATCGAGGCAAAAAAGTCGTTCATTCCGCTGGCGATGAGGACTGATAAATCGCTCTGGTTAGGGATGTTAAGCTCTGACCGAAAGCGTCAGAGATTGCTACCGAGATCCTACTCATGACATTAGCTTTTGTTTTTCCTGGACAAGGGTCCCAATCGATTGGGATGCTTCAAGAAAGTGCGGAGGCCGTGGCGCCTACCTTTGAGGAAGCTTCAGACGCACTAGGCTATGATCTTTGGCGTCTGATTCAAGAGGGCCCAGAAGCCCGCTTGAACGAGACCGAATTCACCCAACCCGCTCTGCTGACTGCCAGTGTCGCGCTCTGGAGAATCTGGATTCAGCATGGTGCTCAGCCTGCCTATCTGGCCGGCCATAGTTTGGGGGAGTATTCTGCCTTGGTCGCTGCCGGGGTTGTTTCACTTCGAGAGGGCGTTCAGATGGTGCAAACTCGTGGCCAGTTGATGCAAGCTGCGGTTCCGATAGGTGAGGGAGGCATGGCCGCAGTGATGGGACTAAGCGACGATGCGATTGTTGAAGCTTGCCAGAAAGCCAGCGAAGCTACAGATCTAGGCCAAGTCCAGGCCGCAAACCTCAATGCACCTGGTCAAGTCGTCATTTCAGGTACCAGCGAAGCGCTGGCAGTTGCTATAGAATTATGCAAAACCGCTGGTGCTAAACGCGCCATTCCTCTGAATGTCAGCGCGCCATTTCACAGTGAACTTATGAGACCCGCTGCAGAGCAATTGGCGATGAGTCTCGAGGACTTTCAGTTCCAGCCACCAAAGATCCCGATTGTGCAAAATGTGCTAGCGTCCGATTGTGTTGATCCTGAAACTATTAAACAGAATCTGATAACACAAATGTATAGCGCTGTGCGCTGGACCGAAAGCGTTGAGTTTCTCGCCTCGGCTGGGGTTACGGATGTCGTCGAATGCGGTCCTGGCAAGGTGCTAACAGGGCTCAATAGACGGATTGATAAAGCGTTGAGGGCACATAATATCGACAGCCGAGAATCGGCGCTCAGCGTAAATTTGGGGGCTGTGTGACAAAAACGGCTGTTATAACCGGCGCCTCTAGGGGAATTGGTCAGGCGATCGCGGCTGCAATGGTAGAGGCAGGCTATCGTGTGCTAGGCACAGCAACGACCGAAGCGGGAGCGGAGAACATCTCGGCATTATTAGGTGGCAAAGGCCGGGGCTACGTCGTCGATTTGGCAGTTCAACAGAGCGTGTCTAACTTTCTAGAGGCGTTAAAACAAGATCAAGAAACACCCCTAATTCTGGTGAATAATGCGGGCATCACCAAAGACAATTTACTTATGCGAATGAAGGCAGAGGAGTGGCACGATGTCATCGCCACCAACTTAAGCGGGGTGTTTCAGCTGACCCAAGGCTTACTGCGCGGCATGATGAAGGCAAAGTTTGGTAGGGTCATTAATCTGAGTTCAGTGGTAGGCAGAATGGGCAATGGCGGGCAGTCAAATTATGCTGCCTCTAAAGCAGGGATCGAGGGGTTCAGTCGAGCGCTAGGAGCGGAGGTTGCTAGTCGCAATATTACAGTGAACTCGGTGGCGCCAGGATTCATCGAAACAGATATGACGACCGCTTTATCCTCAGACCAGCGCTCGGCCATGTTAGCTCGCGTGCCCGCAGCAAGGTTAGGCAAACCAGAAGAAGTCGCGGCGTTGGTTAAATTCCTTGCAAGTGAAGATGCGAGCTACATCACGGGTGAAACCTTACATATCAATGGCGGTATGTACACCGCGTGAGCCGCAAGCAGACCCAAAATAAAGACTTTTAACGTGATGATCCATTTATTAAACTACCGCAGCAGCGCTGTATAACCTCAGGAGAATATCAAAGCATGAGCACAATCGTAGAACGCGTGACGAAACTGGTGTGTGAGCAATTGGGCGTCAAAGAAAGCGAAGTCACCTTGGAAGCCTCCTTTGTTGAAGATCTAGGCGCTGATTCATTAGATACCGTAGAATTGGTTATGGCGCTTGAAGAGGAGTTCGAAACCGAAATTCCTGATGAAGAAGCGGAAAAGATTACAACGGTGAAAGAAGCTGTTGACTATATCGAAGCTCACACTTAACCGCGCTATTCGCAAGCATCGGCTCAGCACTATGAGAGGGCTCGCAATCAATAGCGTTTCACTTCCTCTTGTTTCTGTGGTTTCTGAAACCTTAACGTTGGGCACCGCGAGCCCGTGAGACGGCGTGTCGTCATCACAGGAATGGGCGCCCTAACGCCCGTTGGGGTCGATCTAGAGTCGAGCTGGCAGGCAATTAAAAGCGGCGTCTCCGGCATCAGGCCTATCACCACTTTTCCGGTGGAAGACTATCCCGTGCGCTTTGGTGGACATGTACCCGAGTTTGACTTGACGGCCTACCTCCCTGCCAAAGAGGCCAGAAGAATGGATGGATTCATCCAGCATGGCATCGTCGCTGGCATTCAAGCTGTCAATGATTCCGGGCTTGAGGTGAGTACGCTGTCTCTCGATCGAGTCGGGGTTGCTGTAGGATCTGGGATCGGCGGTATTAAGACCATTGAGACTTGTCACGATGTGCTGTTAGCCAGGGGACCTCAAAAAGTCTCCCCGTTTTTTGTCCCTTCTTGCATCATCAATATGGTAGCAGGACACCTGTCGATTCATTATGGTTTTCAGGGGCCAAACATCGCTGTAACAACCGCTTGCACCACGGGAACGCATAACATTGGGCTCGCTGCTAGAATGATTGCTTATGGTGACGCCGATGTCATGCTCGCTGGCGGTGCTGAGAAAGCAACATCTCCTACAACTATGGCAGGCTTTTCGTCCATGAAAGCCTTGAGTACCCGAAATGAATCGCCCCAAGAGGCCAGTAGGCCCTGGGACAAAAATCGAGATGGTTTTGTTCTTAGCGATGGGGCTGCAGTATTGGTCTTAGAGTCTCTCGAGCACGCTGAGGCTCGTGGTGCGAACATCTATTGCGAGTTGGCAGGCTTTGGTATGAGCGCAGATGCGGCTCACATGACTTCGCCGGCGGAAAACGGAGCGGGTGCAGCAAGATCCATGCAAACCGCATTAAACGATGCTGCGCTTTTGCCGACAGCTGTGGATTATATTAATGCTCATGGCACATCGACGCCTCTTGGCGACGTCGCTGAAACAGAGGCAATTAAGGCGGTTTTTGGAGGGCATGCGAACCGTTTGTGTGTTAGTTCAACTAAGTCGATGATTGGTCATGCACTTGGCGCCGCTGGAGCTATAGAGGCGGCCATTTCCATAAAGGCGTTGACTGATAATGTAGCGCCACCGACCATTAATTTGGATGAGCCCGGTGATGGCTGCGACCTTGATTATGTGCCGCAATATGCTAGGCCTCGAGCGCTTGACGTGGTGCTCAGTAATTCTTTCGGCTTTGGGGGCACGAATGGTACCCTCATTTTTAAAACCTTTAAGCCATAGGCTATTTGCTATGATTAAGAGATGGCCGCATTGAAGGTGCCATCAGCAAAAATCCTAATTTTGGATCCGATACATTGAATCGTATTACGACCGTTGTTCTTTGCTTAAGCTTTGGCATAACGATCGTTGCCCTTTTATGCCTGAGCAGCGTCTACGGTAGTGCCCTCGGGCTAAAACAGCCGGAATATCTGCGAGTCCCAACAGGTGGTAATCTGACGACCATAGCGGCGGAACTCACTCGTCGAGGAATCTGGCAACAACCCGTGTGGTTGCTCAAGGGCCTGGATCGTTTATTTTCAAACGGCGAGCCGGTTTTAGCTGGTGAGTATCAATTGCTGCCAGAGCAGACTCTGGCTGAGTTGTTGCAGATGTTGCGTAGAGGCGATGTCTACTACAGGTCTGTCACATTCCCGGAAGGGTTAACGGTGATGCAATGGCGGTCAAGGCTTTATGCACAGGAAGGGCTGAGAGCAATTTCGCGGAGGCTCAGTTCCGAAGCGCTTGCCGAAGCAATCATCGGTCGGGCAGTAAGCCTTGAAGGCTGGTTACATCCAGAGACCTATCACTACACCTGGGGAGATACAGATATCGATGTGCTGCGCTATGCGCATCAGTCAATGATTAAGGTGGTCGATAAAGCTTGGCGAGCCACCGAACACCCAACGCTTGAAACGATTGATGAACTAATCATTTTGGCATCAATTGTCGAACGCGAGTCCGGTAACTATGAGGACCAAAAAAAAATAGCGCGGGTTTTTCTCAATCGCCTTGAGCAAGACATGCGCTTGCAGTCTGATCCAACGATTATTTATGGTTTAGGTGAGGCTTTTGATGGCGATTTAACTCGACGACATTTAAGAGAAGATGGTCCTTACAATAGCTATCGTCGCAAGGGGCTCCCACCGACAGCAATTTGCAACCCCGGACAAGGGGCTATACAAGCTGTTATGAATCCAGCGGAAGGGAAATGGCTCTATTTTGTTGCTCGTGGGGACGGTAGCAGTGAGTTTTCAAATACGTTAATAGCTCACGAGCGAGCAGTTGATAAATTTCAACGAAACAAAAACCCGGTTGTCAATTGAAAAGCCCCGCCATACGCCTGTAGACGGTGGTAGACTAAATCATGGATCAAAAAACCACCGTCGGCCAATTTGTTACGCTTGAAGGCGCAGAAGGCGCAGGAAAATCTAGTTTGTTGGTGGCGATCGAGGATTGGTTAAACGATAAAGGCTTGGTTGTGACCACCACCCGTGAACCTGGCGGTACGGCGCTCGGGGAAGGTTTACGAGGCCTCTTGCTTGACCCTGACCTCAGCAATGTCACGCCCATCGCCGAACTGGCCATGATGTTCGCAGCGAGGGCGCAACATGTTTCAGAGGTGATTAAACCCGCGCTAGCCCGTGGTGAATGGGTGGTCTGTGATCGCTTTACCGATAGTAGCTACGCGTATCAGGGTAGCGGCAGGGGAATAGATGCATCAGTGATTGCAGCCTTTGAACGGTTAATGATTCAAAGGTTTCAACCCGACATCACTTTTTTATTAGATGTCCCTGTAGACCTTGGCCTTAAGCGAGCGGGAGAGGTCGGGACTCCAGACCGGTTTGAGCGTGAGCAAAAGGATTTTTTTGAGCGTGTTAGGGCAGGCTTTCTTGATCGCGCTCAAACTGCGCCCCGAATACATGTGATCGATGCAACAAACGCTTTATCGGAAGTCACTGGGCTGGCTCTAGGTCACTTAGATCGCTTCTGGCAAGACTTGGGTCAGTCAAACAGATGAATTTGCATCTGCCGTGGCATCAGTCCTCTCTAGAGTCGATGCAAAATCGATTTACAGCAGGCTCGCTTGTTCATGCTTTGCTGGTATCTGACTCAGGGCGGGAGGTCGCATCGGCAAGAAATTTTGCGATGGAACTGGCCACATTGATGTTATGCCAGAGCGGGCAAATTGGCGGTTGTAACTCCTGCAATAGTTGTCATTTTAGACGAGCCGGCAGTCATGCAGATCTTCGCTGGGTACATCCAGAGGAGACCAAGCAGATTAAAATTGAACAAGTAAGAACTGCCATCGAATGGAGTCACCAGACGGCCCAGCAAGGCCTCAGTAAAGTGTTGGTGCTCGACACGGTGGATCAAATGAATCTGTACGCCAGCAATGCGTTGCTAAAGCTGTTAGAAGAGCCTGTTGCCAATACCTTTATTATCTTGATTTCAAACCAGCCGTCACAACTACTGCCGACCATTCGTAGTCGCTGCCAGATGGTTTATCTTGCCGCCGCGTCTGAAGCAGCAGCCAAGGCCTGGTTGGAAGCGCGTCATTCAAATTTAGCCGCCGAAGCGATTGAGTCACTCTATACCATGACAGGACAGTTGCCTCTTACGACGGATCGTTTCCTGGCCGTCGATGGGCAAGGCGATTATCTTGGTTTAATCGATGGGCTTTTGGCTTGGTTTCATGGAGAGGTCAGCGGCGTCAAAGCTGCTCAATTGTTGCAATCAAAAATTCAACCAGAGCTGTTGTTTGAGGTACTGTATCGGGCAATTAGTCAGGCACAACGGTTCCAGTGCGTTCCCCCCGGAGCGCGTGAACTTAGTCGGTTTGAACAGTTGGCCGAGGTTTTGAGCCAGAGTCTCGAACGCAGGCAATTACTTCGCCTGGCCGAACGCTGCGTTGAGGTACGGCAAGCCCTTTTAGCTGGGCATAACCTAAACCCAGGGTTGCTTCTTGAGCGCTTTGTTTTAAACACGAAGGTTGGGTAGTTTTGGCTTGTGCAAAGGCCACCATTAGTGCAAACTTTTTTTGATAATCCGTTAAGAAGTTAATTGTGCAAACCCTAAAGCGCCAGTCTACCGGAAAAAATCTGGTCACTAAAACGATAGGCTCAGAGCAAGAGTTGCAGGCTATCTACATGCCCTTCGTGCAATACGGAGGCTTGTTTTTAGCGGACACTTGGCATGGTTTAGGAGAAGAATTCTTCCTACTGTTGACGCTACCGGATGAGCTAGAACAAATACCACTGGCGGTAAAGGTTGTCTGGCAAGCTGGCCGAGAAGTCAAAGCGCCGCACCGTTCCGGAATTGGAGTGCAGTTTCTCGATCCCGATAATGACGTCAAAGATAGAATCGAAACGTTGCTGGCAGGTACTTTAAAGAGTCCGGCCGCAACGGCAACGATGTAGTTTGCGCTACGTGTCAGTAATAAAACAGGTGAAGCGTTTCTTATGACCTATTGTGTAGCGATTCGCACCGACGCCGGGCTTTGCTTCTTGAGTGACTCGAGAACCAATGCGGGCGTTGATAATGTATCAACCTATTCAAAAATGTACGTTTTTGATCAGCCCGGGCAACGGCAGTTAGTGGTGCTCTCAAGCGGCAATTTGGCGACAACCCAAGGGGTTATTGGTCAAATCAAACGAGATATTGGAAATACCAACACTGAGAGTATTGCGACCCTTAGCTCTCTGGATGACATTGCAGATTACGTCGGTCAGTGTTCTGTCGAGCAGCAAGAAAAACATACTGGCGGCGGTAAGGCTTTCGAAGCTAGCTTCATCGTTGGCGGCCAGATTTCTGGACAAAAGCCTGGCGCTTATCTTATCTATCCCCAGGGTAACCACATCACGACCTCCAGAGACACGCCTTTCCTTCAGATTGGCGAGAGCAAATACGGCAAGCCCATTCTCGATCGGATTATTGGGCCGGACATCAGCCTTGAGACCGCAGCTTTATGCGGTTTGGTCTCAATGGACTCGACTATGCGAAGTAATTTAACGGTAGGCCCACCCATCGAGGTCTTAATGTACGATGTTGACACACTAACCTCGGATAGAAGATATCGTTTTGAGGAGTCGAGTGAATACTTACGAAAGTTAAATGCAGCTTGGGATGAACGACTCAAAGAAGCCTTCAACAATATGCCGCCAATAGCCTGGAGCGGCGCGTGGGATCAAAATGCTGCCTCTGAAAGGTAGGGCCGAGACCTACCGTGAACTTAAAAGGTGAACTTAAAGGGTCAACGTAAGGCACTAACTTAAAGCGTGATCATAGAGCGTAAACCTAAGGCAGGAATTTAGAGCGTGTTCATAAAGCATGAATCTAAATCGCAACGCCCGTCATCTAACGCCCATATCTAAACGAACAGTCTTACCCGGGGTGAGCTCGGGTTGCACAGGTTGCCTAGCGCGAACGTCTGCAGCCTAAAAGGACTCGCTCATAGATAAGAGGGTGAACGTTAAAGTTGTGAGGGAGGGCCTGCACGCCGGGTCAGCTGGTTCTAAACCAGCTTTGAAGAAGACTTGAGTGTACGGCCGACAGCTTTTCCTGAATGTCGTCGATAGACGCGTGTAATTGTTCTGAGTCTAAAAGCACGTCTGTGCTCACCTTAGTGGTAATGCGTTTAACGCGTCTTGCGGCCCTCAAAGCTAAGGTGTTATTGGGTAAGTGTTTAATGCTTCTCGTGACGTCACTGATACAGTAGCCGACACTTCTAGGGAAATGTTCGTCCTTCAGTAGAAAGTCGACCACATCTACGTCGTTTATTCGATCCTGAACCTGTTGACGATACATCTGATGAGCGTTGAGCGATTGTAAAACCCCCATCCACAAAATATTGTCTTGCGCTTCCTGAATTTTTGTTAAACCAATAAGGTTAAGGCAGGCAACATCGATAACCCTCGTTGTCATATCGGCTCGTTCGATATTTCGACCCAGTTTTAGAAAATAATAAGGGGACTTTCGACTCATACTGCCATTTAAGTAACCGTTGAGCTCAAGGCACAAATCGATGATCTCGGACAAAAAGGTATGTCGACGATTGCGATTAATGCATTTCGATACATCGGCCGCAAGCAGATAATGTAGCTCATTCATTTTCTCCCAAACTTCATTTGGCATCAGATCACGGGTGGTTCGGGCATTTTCACGGGCTTGTCGAGTCGTTGCTCGTAAAGAACAGCTCGGATCATCAAACAAAAATTTGACCACGTTGCGCTCGCTAGCAGCAGCAAAACGATCCTCAAACTCTGACTCAAACCCAGTAATCTTAACTAAGGAGTCCCAAATAAACGCCGATTTAGGCAAATCCAATAACAAATTTGAGTAGACGGCGATCAAGCGCGCAATGTTTTCGGTTCGCTCCATATACCGACCAAACCAATACAGTCTCTCGGCAACTCTAGACAACACGGGCGGTTGCCTCTGCTACGTTGGTCCTGACAATCCATGTGTCTTTGCTGCCGCCACCTTGTGACGAATTGACTACGAGTGAACCTTTCACCAACGCGACTCGAGTGAGTCCGCCGGCAGTTACGTAATTATGTTTGCCTTGGAGTATGAACGGCCTTAGGTCAACATGTCGGGGGTCGAGTTTGTCGTCGATCCAAGTCGGCACCGTTGACAAGCTGATGATCGGTTGAGCCATATAGTTTCTTGGGTTTTTAACAATCTGCTTGCGCATTTTCCCGGTAAACTTTTCGGTTTCTCTGGGCCCAATATACATGCCGTAACCACCTGACTCATTGGCTGGTTTCACCACCAAATCTCGCAGATTTTCTAAAACAAATTGGCGCTGATCTGGGTCAGAGCAAAGGTAGCTTGGCACATTAGGCAAGATGGGTTCCTCACTAAGGTAGTACCGAATCATGGCAGGCACATAGGTGTAGACAACTTTGTCATCGGCAACACCGACCCCGGGCGCATTGGCAATAGCAACATGACCTGCTCGCCAGGCACGCATCAGACCAGGCACACCCAGCATTGAATCTGCTCGGAAGACTTCTGGGTCTAAGAATTGGTCATCTATACGTCGATAAATCACGTCGACTTTGGCCGGTCCTTCGACTGTTTTCATGTAGACAAAGTCATCAGAGTCAACCATTAGGTCAGCGCCTTCGACCAACTCGACACCCATTCGCTGGGCCAGAAAAGCATGCTCAAAATATGCAGAATTAAAAGTGCCAGGTGTTAATAAAACCACCTCGGGCGATTTAATAGCTCGAGGAGAAATGGAGCAAAGGGTATCGAATAGTTGTGAAGGGTAGTCGTCCATTGGCAATACACCATGCCGCTCAATGAGTTCCGGCATGATGCGTTTACTAATGTTGCGATTTTCAAGCATGTAGGAGACGCCAGAAGGCACCCTTAAATTGTCTTCAAGCACATAGACCGTGCCATCGGCATCTCGGATCAAATCTGTGCCACAAATGTGCGCCCAAACATCAAACTTTGGACGCATACCTTCACATTCGGGACGGTAATCTTTCGAGGACTGGATAATATCTCCGGGCACAATGCCATCTTTAATGATGTTTCGCCCGTTATACACATCTGTAATAAAGCAGTTAAGCGCTTTTAATCGCTGTTTTAACCCGGATTCTATTCTGCGCCATTCTGCTTCCTGGATAAGCCTAGGAATGATGTCAAACGGCCACTGGCGGTCGATATTCTCACCGTCACTGTAAACCGTGAAACTGATGCCTAACGTTTTGATCGCAAGCTCGGCAGCCGCTTTTTTTTGATTCAAACTCGCCGCATCGGATTTCCGCAAAAATTTAGACAACTCGCCGAAACCAATCCGCCCGCGCCCAGATTGGGTAACCAATTCGTCGTACAAGCCATCAGATAAGCGATAGTCCTTAAGGTCCATCGATAGGATCCTCATCAGCCAATAACGGGATCTCCAACAATCGATAATCTGTCGTAGCCATGCCTAATCGATGATAAGTGCTGATGGCTCGCTCGTTATCTTTTTCTGCATACAACCTTAACCCAACGACATTACCGCTTTGTTTTGCCTGCTGAAAAGTAGTTGTAAACATCTCGGAAAATGCGCCTTGATTTCGGTGGTCTGGATGGACATAGACACTTTGAATCCACCAGAATAAGCCGCATCGCCAATCACTCCACTCATAAGTCACGCCTAAACAACCGACGATCAGATCAGCTTTACAAGCAACCAGATAAAAGCCTAAATCTGGATTAGCGGCCATAGTTCTAACGCCCTCATGAATACGCACTTGATCAAGCGTCTTCGCTTCTGTTTCAAGTGCCATCGCGATATTAAAATCCGCGATCACTGAGGCGTCCTGTAGCGTCGCCGAACGAACTACAATCATCTAATCTCCCTTATTTTATCGATTTAGCTCGGCACGCGTTCAGCATTGACCTTAACTTTTCACTCGATCTTGTGGTCAACGCAGGTAGGCCTGACGTAGCCTAACTTTGAGAGGGTAGTTTATCCCAGATCCACCTTCCACGCTGGTCGATTTTGCTTAAAAGACTGTGTTAACCACATATTTTGAGATCTGATCAGATGCTATTTCTCCTGTAAGGTTTCAAAATTAGGGGATGTTGAGCAATAGTAGTAGGTTTTGTGATCGTTTGACTGAGCCTATTTTGAGGCTGAGGTAAGGTTTTTGAGATCAGGGGCACAATGGCCTTCTCTAGCATGCTCAAGTTTTGAGCTGCTTGTGGGCAATGACGGATTTCTCCTTGCATGGTGGCGGGTTGCCGAGCAAACTGCAAGGCCCTCAGAGCCGGTTAGCAGTCTGACAGGGGGGCACAGACTATAACCTCATCTGGTATGACCTGTATCATGCTTACTTAACCACAATATAAAGGATTGACGTCATGGAACTCGTGGGACTTATTAGCTTACTTGCTGTTTTACAGTTCGTTGTATTCGGAATTTTAGTCGGACGTGCCCGGGGCGTTTACGGCGTTAAGGCACCAGCAACCACTGGTCACGAACAGTTTGAGCGTTGGTTTCGTGTGCATTACAACACCCTTGAGAAGCTCATAGTGTTTCTGCCGGCGCTTTGGCTATTTGGCTATTATGTCGGCCAATATTACGCCGCTGGGCTTGGATTGATCTATCTGGTGGGTCGACTGCTTTATGCGGTGTCCTACACACGAGACCCTGCTTCTCGAACGCTTGGCACTTTGGTGTCTGAATTGCCTATTTTGATCATGATCATCGGTGGCATCATCGCGATTTCGCTCGATCTCGCGGCAGGGTGAGCGCGGACTGAACCTTAGCTGGATTCTCAGATGCAAGCGCCGGCAACCCATGATATAACAACGTTCAAATAACGAGGCCTACTGGAGAACTTATGGCTGCTCTCACTTACCATGCGCCCACCACGCTGGATGAAGCGATATCGTTGATCGCAAATGCATCGCTACCAGCAAAAGTCATGTCCGGTGGCACTGATTTAATTATTCAGATGCAGCGAATGCTGCAGACAGATAGGCTCATCGTGGATGTAAAAAAAATCCCTGAGATGACCGCTGCGACGCTCGATGAGGGCGGACTTAAACTCGGACCAGCCCTGTGCTGTGCCAAGTTAACGAGGCGTCAGGATATCAAGGCGCTTTACCCTGGTTTGGTTGAAGCCGCTTACCTGATCGGCTCAACTCAAGTTCAAGGTAGAGCAAGTGTCGGAGGTAATCTTTGTAATGCATCTCCCGCTGCAGATACGATTCCCGCGCTGATCGCCAACGGAGCGATCTGTCTGGTCGAGGGTACCAACGGCCGTCGGCGCGTTCCTGTAGAGGCGTTTGTGACCGGGGTCGGGCAGAACTGCCTTGAGCCGGGAGAAATGCTAGCCAGTCTTGAAATTCCACAACCCCTACCTAGAACCCAAGATGCTTACCTACGCTTTATTCCCCGAACTGAAATGGATATCGCGGTGGCTGGCGCTGCCGTTAGCTTAACACTTGACGAAGACGGTATCTGCACGGCGGCGAAAGTTGCAATTGGCGCGGTTGCACCCACTGCCATTGTTGTGCCAGACGCGGCGACGGCTCTGATCGGTTCACGCCTCGATGAAACCGCCCTAACTGCCGCGGCGGCGGCAGCTTCTGATGCAGCAAACCCAATATCGGATCGACGAGGTACCGTTGCCTTCCGGCGCCATGTCGTTGGAGTACTTACCCGTCGTGCAGCCACTTTAGCCGCTGAGAGAGTAGGAGCCTTAAGATGAAAGCGCACGTTTCAACAACAATAAATCAAGAACCGGTTGAATTTCTTTGTGATCCAGCTGAGACCCTGCTGAAGGTACTGCGCGATAATCTTGGTATGACCGGAACGAAAGAGGGCTGTGGATCGGGTGATTGTGGTGCTTGCTCGGTGATGCTTGATGGCGAGCTTGTTTGCGCCTGCCTCGTCCTAGGCGTTGAGGCTGAAGGCGCTCGCATTGAAACAGTCGAAGGGGTTGCCTCAGCAGATCACCTGCATGTTATCCAAGAAAAGTTTTTAGAGCACGCAGCTTTGCAATGCGGGATTTGCACCCCTGGCTTGATTGTCGCTACTAAAGCCCTGTTAGCAGAAAACCCTAATCCAACAGAGGCAGATGCTAGATATTATCTGGCGGGGAACCTCTGCCGCTGCACAGGCTACGATAAAATCATTAAGGCAGTCATGGATGCTGCCGAAACCATGCGTCAAGGAGAAGCCCATGAGTGAAGCCAGAGCGTTTAAACACATTGGTCAACGAACGATTCGTCCAGATGGTTTTGACAAGGTAACCGGTAAGGCAAATTATGGCGCCGACATGAGTATGCCTGGAATGATTTGGGGCGCCATCTTAAGGTCACCCCATGCCCACGCAAATATTTTGTCTCTCGATACGACGAGAGCAGAAGCAAGTTCCGATGTGCTGGCAGTTGCGACTTTCCAGGATTTCCCATCGGTCAATGATGCGGCAGCGGCTGCGGGCACGCTTAAAAGCAGTCTTATGGAGACCGCTGAGAATATCTTGGCAAAAAATAAGGTGCTTTATCACGGTCAGGCCGTCGCTGCAGTAGCAGCCCGAACTGAGGCAGCGGCAACGGCTGCCCTTGCGCTTATAGACGTGGAATACGAGCCGCTAACACCGGTGCTGACGATCGATGCCGCAATTGCAGACGATGCACCGCTACTCCATCCGACCATGATGACTCAAGGTTTGCTCGAACCAGCAACCGAACCGTCAAATATTGCAGCAAGAATGGAATTGAAAAAAGGCGATATCGAGGCGGGCTTCGCGGAAGCCGAGGTGATCGTGGAGCGATCTTATAATACACCTACCGTTCATCAAGGTTATATTGAACCCCACGCAACGGTTGTCAGGTTTGATGATAACGGCCCCTCTACGATATGGTGCCCAACCCAAGGACATTTTGATGTTCGCGCCCGGGTTGCGCAGCTGCTAAATCTCGAATTAGGCCAACTCAAAGTTGTGGCTAGTGAAATAGGCGGCGGTTTTGGTGGTAAGACTACGGTGTATCTCGAGCCGGTAGCGCTGATACTGTCTAAAAAGTCGGGGCGGCCCGTCAAAATGACGATGACACGAGAGGATGTCTTTCGCGCCTCGGGCCCTGCTTCGGCGAGCCAAAGTACAATCAAAATTGGCGCAAAAATGGACGGTACGATTACTGCGATGCAGGCGACGCTTCATTATGAGGCAGGTGCTTTTTCGGGCTCGCCCATGGGGCCAGGCTGCATGACGGTTTTTACGCCGTATGACGTTGAAAACTTATATGTAGAAGGGTTCGATGTCGTCGTCAATAAACCTAAAGTCGCGGCTTATCGCGCGCCTGGTGCGCCTCAGTCAGAGTTTGCTGCGGAAATGGCTGTCAACGAGCTTGCAGCAAAAATCGGTATGGATCCGATTGATCTTCGTTTAAAAAATGCTGCCAAAGAGGGGACTCAGACCATCTACGGGCCTAAACTTAAGGTTGTGGGACTCGAAGCATGCTTAGAGGCGGCAAAAAACAGTGATCATTATCGGTCGTCTTTAGGAGAGCACGTTGGTCGTGGCTTGGCAGCGGGATTCTGGTTCAATATTGGGGGGCAATCGAGCGTCATAATCAACTTGAACCCAGATGGCACCGGTACCATTCTTGAGGGATCGCCCGATATTGGCGGCTCAAGAGCGTCGATGCAGATGATGGCTGCAGAAGTGTTGGGTATTGCGCCGGGTAAGCTCAACCCGATCGTGGCCGACACTGAGCACGTTGCTTATAACCAGACAACAGGTGGCAGTCGTACCACTTTTGCAACCGGCATGGCAGTAATTGAAGCAGCAGAATCGGTTGTTGATCAACTTAAAAGCCGAGCAGCGGCTATGTGGAATGTCACAGCAGAGCAGGTCGAGTATAGCGATGGCGTCGCTGCAAATCTCGCTGGCGAAGATCGCTTAAGCTTAGCGGAAATCTGCGCCAACGCAGAAAAAACCGGAGGCCAAATATCAGGGACCGCAAACATTAACGCCCGGGGCGCAGGACCCAGCTTTGCGGTTCATATCTGTGACGTGAAGGTTGATCCCGACACAGGCAAGACAGATGTGGTTCGCTATACTGCGATTCAAGATGCTGGTAAGGCGATACATCCAAGTTATGTCGAAGGGCAGTTCCAAGGTGGAGCGGTCCAAGGTATTGGTTGGGCATTAAATGAAGAGTATGTCTACAGTGCCGAGGGGGTCATGGAAAACGCAGGCTTCTTGGATTACCGAATACCGCTCGCTTCGGACCTACCTCCTATTGAAACGATAATTGTTGAAGTTCCTAACAGCTTCCATCCGTTCGGTGTGCGGGGGGTTGGTGAAACGGGCATTGTGCCGCCACTAGCAGCGGTGGGAACGGCGGTCGCGGAGGCCATTGGTATGCCGGTTACTTCCCTGCCTTGTTCGCCGCCAAAAGTTCTTGAGCTGTTGCTTAGCAAAAGCTAGGTCAAGATGGCAACCTTGAGATTGTCAGGCAATCTGGAGACTTTGGCCGGGCGCAACTGCATTGAGGTCACGGCTTTGAGCTATCGTGATCTACTACAAGAGCTCACGGTCTTATTGCCTTGCTTGCCTTCAGAAGCTCTGACGGAGTTGGCCTTTGTGATCGATGGAGAGATTGTTGACCAACCCTTTCTCGCGACCTTTGAACCCCATAGCGAGCTGCATTTCATCCAGAAAATTGCAGCAGGCTAGAGGCGGCCGACTAAGTATTCACGTAAATCAAATGGGCTTTAGCCATGTGGCTGCGGTCTTAAATGGGGAATGTTACTTTCACCCAAATCATAGGTTCCATTGGCCAATCGAGATCTTCAAAACTCACGAAAAAGGGGGCAGGCAATGCGTGATCCGGGCACAGATTTAGTCTCATTTTCTGTTTTCATCTAGTCTCGGGCGTAAAGACGGACTACACCAATGGTTCCTAATTCTATTTTGAAGGAGTTCAATCAACGCTTTGACGGATCGCCAACGCATTACATCCGCTCACCGGGAAGGATCAACCTAATCGGTGAGCACATCGATTATTGTGGTGGGTTAGTCATGCCAATGGCCATCAATCAGTCGATTCATGGTTGGTATCGGTTCAACCAGAGTTCACAGATCAACGTCTACAGCGAACAATTCGGGCAACAGGTGGCAATTAACCCGCTGGACGTTGCCCAAAAACCCTGCGGTCAATGGCGAGACTACCCCCAAGGCATTCTGCGACTCGGAGTTCATCGTCAATTGGCTAAGGGTTTTGACCTTTATATAAGGTCGGACATCGATGCCGGCGGTTTGTCGAGTTCGGCGTCCCTATTAGCAATGATGAGTCTCATTAACCATCAAGCATTAACCGGGGAAGTGCTTGCCCTTGGCGCAAGAGGCGAGCGCCTGAGTTTGGCGCTACTTTGTCAGCAAGCAGAGAATCAATTCGTGGGTGTGCCCTCAGGGATCATGGATCCGGTCAGTGTGCTTATTGGCGGTGCGATTGTGCTTGCTTGTCAGACCCTGAAGTTCGAACAATTAAAGGCCCTGCCTCCGGACTACTGTTTTGTCGTAATGGACACTCGAGTGCCTCGAACCTTAGCCAGTTCAGGTTATGCGCAACGGGTTGATGAAATTCAGCAGATCAAATCGATATTAGGTGAGAAGATTCCTGCAGGAGGACTCGCGTTGTGTCCGGAGGCAGAAATGGTTAACTGCCTTGATAAACTAACCGACCCCTCATTGAACCGGCGTGCGCGCCATATTTTTAGCGAACAGCGTCGCGTAAAACAGGCGGCTGACGCGATTAACGCCGACGATTTAGAGCAATTTGGTCAACTCATGCAAGATAGTCACAGATCTCTTCAGCGAGACTACGAGGTTAGCTGTCCTGAATTGGATCTCATTTGTAGTCTAAGTAAGTCGTCTGGTTTGTCTCTAGGCGCAAGGATGACCGGAGCAGGATTTGGAGGCTGCGCGATTAGCTTAATCAGAACCCGAGATGCCAGATCCCATGCGTCATTGGTTAAGAACCGCTATATGGCGGAGACTGGACTCGAACCAAGGCTCATCACATGCGAGCCAGCAACAGGCACTCAAATCATTGAGCTTTAAAGGTCAAATGTCATCCCAAGGGCTAACTCAAGGTCGGCGAGCGCCTGATTTTCGTTCAACACCTTGATGGTCTGCATTCCAAGGGCCTTAGCCGGTTTGAGATTAATGCCAAGATCATCTATAAAAAGCGCATCTTCAGGCGTAACGTCCATCGCTTCGCAAGCCATTTGATAAATCTTGGGATTGGGCTTCCGGATGCCAACCAAACTCGATTCAATAACAACATCGAATAAAGCCATCACTTCAGCGATCGCGGCTGCCTTCTGGCTCGATCGAGCCATGCCTGCGCCCTGACCAGATTTAACATTATTCGTAATGCATCCGACACGATACATGGTTTTGATCTGTTTTAAGGCCGAAACCATATTGGGTCGAATATCACCAGATAACAGCGCCAGCACGGCTTTGCCTCGCACCTCAAAACCTTTGGCCTTTGATTCGATTGCAAAGGCCTCGTCAAAGGCATCCGCATCAATAGCATTGCTTTCAAATTGTGCCCAAGCATTGTCATCTGGATTTGTTGCATTAATGGAACGAATAAAGTCTGTCGGCAGATCGTTATCTTGTTCAAAGCGAGTGAACGCTTCAAAAGGGCTTGTTGTTAATACACCGCCAAAATCCCATAAAACCACTTTCAACATATGTGACCCTTAACTGACGTTCATTTCATAAGTCGCGCTTTCCGGTCTCGCCAACCCTCGCTGGGATAGCGTTATGGCATCAAGCATAACTTGCACATTGGGTGAGTTGTCTGGTTCCGCGGCAACTGTTTTGAGGGCGTCCTCTAACCGAAGTTCTCGGGTAAACAATGTTCTGAAAACTCTACGAATTTCTTTGATTTCATCTCCCGTGAACCCTGCTCGCTCCAAGCCAACTTTGTTCACTACTCTCATATGGGCAGGGAAGCCCTCAGCGATGGTGAAGGGGAGTACGTCCTGGACAACGCGCGCCATACCGGCGACCATTGATACCTGACCGATACGACAAAATTGGTGAACCGCCGCAAGCCCCCCAATATTGGCGTAATCTCCCACATCTACATGACCGCCTAGTGTTGCGCTGTGGCTCATCACGACATGGTTGCCGACGGTGCAATTGTGCGCGACGTGGGCGTGAGCCAAGAGCGCGCAGTCGTCACCAATGGAGGTAATACTTTCTGGCTCAGTGCCACTGTGCACAGATACGAACTCTCGGATGATGCATCGATCACCGATTTGAGTGAAAGTTCTGCTACTTGGGTCATGCTTCAAGTCTTGAGAGGCAATGCCAAGGGTCGTGAAGGGGTAAATGGTACAGTCACTGCCGAGGGTGGTATACCCGTCAACCACAACATGGCTTTTTAAGTGCGTGCGATCGCCAATTACAACGTGCGCGCCGATCGTGCAAAAAGGACCAACAGTGACGTCGTCGCCAATTGTAGCGTCGGGATGAACCACCGCTAGTTGACTGATATGATTCATGAAAGCTCCTGCAATGCTTAAGAACCTAGGTTAGCGTTTCGCGTGAACGCGCGTTAGGTCAGGTCGTAGTTTCGGTCGCAGATTCAAAACACTGTCAGGAATACGCCGATAGTCCCATGCTCCCTGCCGACAAATATCCAGATTATCTCATGGATGTCAAAGTTTTATTCCAATAAGCGAATGCTATACTCCGCGAATCAACCATGCACTTGAGCAGAGTTCGAGACCTTTTATGCAAAACATCAGTCATATCCACGCATTCGATAAACCAGCACTAATCGATTGTGGCTTTGGAAAGCTTTTCGGACCTGGCGGTGCGCACCTTCCGGTCGATAAGATGCTCATGGTAGATAGGATTACCGATATCAGCGCAGATGGTGGCAAGAATGATAAAGGGCAAATTCGGGCTGAGTTAGATATTCATCCAGACCTATGGTTTTTTGATTGCCATTTTGTCGATGATCCAGTGATGCCGGGATGTCTTGGATTGGACGCGCTTTGGCAGCTACTCGGGTTTTTTTTAGCTTGGAAGGGCAATCTCGGTTTAGGCCGCGCTCTAGGCTGCGGTAAAGTTGGTTTTCGAGGACAAATCTTGCCCTCCAACAAGCTTGTTCGCTATGAAATTGATGTCACGCGGATTAGAGAAGGCGCGACCGTGCTTGGTATTGCCGATTGTTTAGTTTTTGTTGACGATAAACAAATCTATACCGCCGACAGCATCAAAGTTGGATTGTTCACATCACTGGACGATTTTAATTAGGGTAAGCAGGCACCTCGAACCCCATAGGTCAAAGTGAATCATAAGATTCTAAGGACACTGAAGTTATGAAAAGAGCCGTTATCACGGGGATGGGCGTCGTATCTCCTCTAGGCAATACGGTTGCCGAAACTTTAGAATCCCTCAAAGCAACCCGGTCTGGCATTAAGTTTCAGCCAAGCTATGAAGCAATGGGACTTCGCTCGCATATCGCAGGCAGCATAGAGATCGATATAGAGTCCTTAATCGACCGAAAACTTCGACGATTCATGGGCGATGCAGCGGCTTTTTCCTATATTGCGCTCAAAGAGGCTATTACAGATTCGGGACTATCTCCCGATGTTGTATCGCATGAGCGAACGGGTATTGTAGCTGGCTCGGGCGGCGCGAGTTCCTCGAACCTCACTGAATCCGCCGATATATTGCGAGATAAGGGGCTCAAACGTGTAGGCCCCTATCGAGTTACGCGCACTATGAGCTCAACCGTCTCTGCTTGTCTCGCGACCGCCTTTGCGATTAAAGGCATCAATTACTCGATTACAAGTGCCTGCTCGACTAGTGCGCATTGTATTGGACACGCCTTAGAGCAGATTCAGTTAGGCAAACAAGCGGTTGTCTTCGCTGGTGGTGGAGAAGAAGAGCATTGGTCGATGACTGCGCTATTCGATGCCATGGGTGCACTCTCCACCAAGCGCAACGATGAACCTAGTGCCGCTTCCCGCGCTTTCGATGCTGATCGAGATGGTTTCGTGATTGCCGGCGGCGCAGGCTTTTTGGTGGTTGAAGAGCTGGAACACGCGAAAGCGCGTGGCGCTAGAATTTATGCTGAAATCGTAGGCTACGCTGCGACCTCAGATGGCTTTGATATGGTCGCACCCAGTGGCGAAGGCGGTGAACGGGCGATGCGAATGGCCGCAGAGCACATTGAGAAAATCGACTACATCAATGCCCATGGCACCAGTACCCCTGCCGGAGACCCGTCAGAGGTGGCGGCCATCCGCAGGTTGTTTGGTGACAATATTCCAAAAATCAGTTCAACCAAATCGCTAAGTGGTCATTCGTTGGGGGCTGCCGGCGTGCATGAGGCGATATACTCATTACTTATGCTTGAGCACGACTTCATTTGCGCGTCAGCGAACATTGACACCCTGGACCCCGAATTGGGTGACCTACCCGTGGTTACACAGCGGTTGGATAACGCGGGTCTGACTACGGTCATGTCTAACAGCTTTGGTTTCGGCGGCACCAATGCCAGCCTAGTTTTCCAGCGGTTGAGTTAGGTTGTTGCGATCTTCGATAAGTTAGGCCTCTCGATGAACAAACCGTTAATCGTAGTCGTTGAAGACGAACAAGCAATTCAGGACGTGGTTGCCTATAACCTACGACGAGAAGGCTACGAGGTCTTGTTGGCAGGCGATGGTGATGAGGGTTTGGCTTTAATCCAAAGCAAGCGACCCGGATTGGTTATTCTAGATTTGATGCTACCAGGGATCGATGGCCTCTCAATTTGCCAGCAGCTAAGAGCGGACCCGAAAACCCGGTCGATACCGCTCATGATCTTATCGGCGAAAGAAGAAGAATCGGATATTGTCATTGGCCTAAGCCTCGGCGCAGACGATTATCTTGCCAAACCCTTTAGCTCTAGAGAAATGTTGGCTCGGGTCAAAGCCTTGTTGCGGCGCGCGAATACTAGTCGCCAGGTCTCCGATGATTACATCCAAGTAGGGCCGCTCTCCATCGATTTTGCAAGATATGAAGCCAAGCTAGGCGGTCAGCTTCTGACGTTGACCGCAACCGAGTTCAAGTTACTGGCAGAATTAGCAGGACACCCGGGGAGAGCGCTAACCCGCGAGCATCTCCTCAACAGAGCAGTTGGTGATGCGGTTGTGGTAGTCGATAGAAATATCGACGTACATATTCGTTCCGTGCGAAAAAAACTCGGTAATCACTCGGGTATGATCGAAACGGTGCGTGGATTAGGCTATCGTTTTGTTGAGTAAATCGTTTCTCCTTGCCCTTTCCAGACTTGGTGATCAGCGCCGCTAAAGAAGAGTTAAAACGGATGAAATCGAGGTTAGATTTTTCTTTTAAGAATCGATTGTTCTATCGAATTTGGTTTACTTCAATGCTGCTGATTTTGGTCTCGGCAGTGAGTTTTTATGTCTACTCCGTGCGCGAATTGGATGAGGCCACTAAAGAGACGGCGATGGAAAAGCTTCTGGCCCAGTTGCCTTTGGCCGAGTATTTTGCCTTCGACGTATTATCTCAAAAAACGATTAGGCCGACGCCTCCTGAATTTGCCAGTGCGGAAGTTAGAATCACGGTGATTGACCCTATAGGGCAGGTCTTGTTTGATAATTTCTATGATGCCGCACTCATGGAGAACCATCTGACTCGACCAGAATTTTTACAGGCTGC
>JADHNJ010000065.1 GCA_016779565.1 Pseudomonadales bacterium | reverse complement strand
AATCTATGGGCGTTTGATGCCCTGTTCTAAACAGTGCATTTAAATGCCTTTGATTGCGACTTATCGTTTTAAAGCAGTGCAATTTATCATCAAAACGAATCCTGTTTTAAGGCGCGAACAGACAGCAGCTGGTACTTATGAATTTTCTCATTGTCCACCAACTCTGGTAAGGCAATGACACTGCGAATGCGGTCACACAACTCAGGGCTTCGGTAAGTACGCCGGTTTGGCCCAAAGCCTGCGGTGACTAAGCTCTTGTGGGGCTACAATTTGCACTCATACCGAAGAGACGGCAGTTTTTGTTGTTTCGACAGACTAAAAACTTCCCCCGCGCCTGTAAGTTTGAACCCAACTTTTTCAAGCACTTTTATTGAGGCCGCATTACCTCTAACGACAGCGGCCTGACAGCTGTTAAAGGTTGTGCTTTTTTTCGCATAGTCGAGCAAACCCTTGCAGGCTTCGGTCGCGTAACCCTCGCCCCAGTATTCAAAGCCTAACCAATACCCCAACTCACAAGCTCCCTCGACTTCCGGCTTCAAACCAATCCCTCCAATCAAAAGGTTGTCACAAAAGATATTCAAATCGAATGGGTTTTGGCTCACGTGATGGAGCCAAAATTGTGCATCATCATCGGTATAAGGATATGGCACTCGGCTCAAGGTCTCTGATACCCGAGCATCGCCCAACAACTCGATTAATCGCCTTTTATCCCTGAGCGTCAATTGCTTCAGCGTGAGTCTTTTTGTTTTGATTTCTATTAGCTTCAAGGTTTTAGTTGCTCAAGTTCATCACTTGCAAAAAGACGCGGCCCACCACGACACCCTAACACTAGCTCATGAAACGATCGGCTAGGGCTTTTTGGGGGAGCACCGCGAGTTCTGAGGCTTGACCCTGAGTGAGACCTAGAGACCAAGACAACTGGGTTCTGACAACTAGCCAGTAACAATCCGCTCAAGCGGTGCCTCATCTAAGGCCGCTTTGAAGCTCGTGTGAAAATGATGCAACGCTGGTTCGTTGCGTCCAAAGACAATGTGGTCTACGACGCCACTTTCTGCAGCTTTTTGTTGCATTTCTCCCATCACATAATCTTCGTTCTCAATTGTGCTTTTGAACACCTCTAAATTGGCCTGTAGCGAGCCACCGCGCTTATTACCCGGGTCGTACACATCACCGCTGTCAGCCACCTCATTATCGACCGCACCGGCATCGATCGCGGCTTGGGAAAAATAAAAGCTGATTCGGGTAATCGACTCGCTAGGATTCCCGGGCACCGGATAAATTCGAATCAGCGTGGCACTATCGGTATTGATTAAAAATTGGATATTTGGGAATAAGTAATAAAGCACAAAGGTGCCCCTTGCAATTCGCCAAAGTTCCGTCGGTTCATCACGCATCGCTGCTAGTCCGTGATTGGCGGTAACGAATCGGTGATGCTGACCAAATAGTGTCAGGTGTAGGTTATTTCCATAGTACAACTGACCAAGAGTGTCTTTGTGCAACTTACCAAAATGATAGGTCTCACCGAAAGTATCGTTCGCCAACTTCCAGTTTAAGCGCTTCTGTATCGTTGTTTCCCCAGCATAAATCAGCTTGCCCGCCGAATAACTCGAGAATTCTTCGTTTAAGTCGCCGAGCAACGTATCCAGATCAAGCGCGCCGTTAGGATTAGGATGCACCCAAAGCAAGCCGTTACGCTCTTCTGCCGGGAGCTCGACCAATCCCATGCAGCTCTTGTCTATGGCACCAAAATGGTCTTCATTAGGCACGTTTAAAAGCGCCCCGGTAGAACTATAGCTCCAATGATGAAACGGGCACATAAATACCGATTTCTGACCCCGCGCCTCTGACACGACACGGGCAGAGCGATGCCGACAGGCATTTAAAAAAGCTCTAAAGTGCCCGTTTTGATCTCGAGTTGCGAGGATCGGCACGCCGATTTCATCGACTGATAGAAAACTGTTTTTGGTTGGCAAATCGTTAGACAAGCCCACCAACTGAGGGTGGTTGCTAAAAAAGTGATGCTGCTCTTTAGCCGCCCGTTGTGGGCAGATATAGTCCGCGGTCGGCATACGATACTGCACACCAGCGTCAATATTCTTCCCTGCATCAAGCTGATCCATTAGCGCTCGTAAAATTGTAACTTCCGTGTCGTGCTTCATTTTTTACTCTCCGGCTCGGCCTTAAGACAGCCGTCTCGTAGAATGTTCATCAGTTATGCCAAAGCGCAGAGTCAAGTGCAAGCCGACTTTTTGTTCAATCAATTGATCCTCCTATTAACAGCTATTAACCGCTGGCCTTTTTTTTAATCCCAATAATATCCAAGCATATCGTCCTTCATCTCCTCGGAACCGACTAAGCGCTGACGGCACCAGGGCAGCGCCGTCTCTGTGTGAAAAATTGTCTCTAAGCGCCGGCACAAAACATCGACGAGACAAGCGGAGGATCTTGAGTAAAAGCCGTGGCATGATAGACCTGTACCAACACGCAGCTTCTCATCATGACTCAACAAGCGATTTTTATTACCGGTGCAGCAAGCGGTATTGGCCGAGCGACTGCGCTACAATTTCACCATCGGGGCTGGTTTGTCGGTGCCACCGATGTCAATCCAGAGGCGCTAAACCAACTCAAAGCTGAGCTTTCAGGCAATTGTTTTACCCAGGTGCTTGATGTCACTCGCAAAGAAGACTTCGATCAAGTTATGTCCGACTTTGCCGTCGCTTCTGGCGGTCGACTTGATATCTTATTTAACAACGCTGGCATCGCCGTAGCCGGATTTTTAGATGAGGTCCCTTTTGAGAAAATCGTACAAACCGTCAATGTCAACTTGTTAGGCGTTATCAATGGGATTCACGCGGGACTTGCGCTTTTAAAAGCAACGCCCAACGCACTGTGTTTTAGCACATCATCCTCCGCCGCCTCTTTTGGCACACCAGGCATGGCGATTTATGGCGCCACGAAAGTCGCCGTCAAGGGCCTAACCGAAGCCTTGAGTGTAGAGTTAGCCCGGTTTGATGCTCGCGCTGCGGACGTATCCCCTGGCATCATCGACACCCCTTTATGGCAAGTGAGCGAACGCTACGTGCGAGGCGAACAGAGAACCATCGCCAATATCCCTGAGAAAAATCGCGAGCGCTCGGATGCGGGCAGAACCTTATCGGCAGATACCGTCGCTGCCTGTGTCTGGGAGGCTTACAACGGAGACAAACTCCACTGGTACGTGCCGCCGGAGGTGGTCGAGCGGGATCGTGCCAAAGCCCTTGATCCAGAGAAGTTACGAGACGAACTTATCGCTCAGCAAAAACGATGAGCAAAATTACGTCCAACTACTTTGAGCACGAAGGTCTTCGCCTGCATTATTTATCTGCAGGTCAAGGCCCCTTGGTGATCTTTTATCACGGTTTCCCGCTGTTCTCTTTTTCGTTTCATCATCAAATGAACGCTTTGGCTGATCGTTACCGGGTGGTCGCAATCGATGGCCCTGGCATCAATTTGTCAGACAAACCTAGCGACCTCGCAGCCTATAGACTTCCGGCGTTGGTGGCTCAGATTGATGCGCTAGCCAAAACACTTGTGGGCGAGGATCCATTTTACCTAGTTGGACACGACTGGGGCGGCGCCCTTGCTTTCGCATTCGCACAAGACCGACCTCAACGTTTGTGCAAAATGGTTTCTATTAACGCTCCGCCAGCCAATCAGCTCATTGGTTTGCTGGCCACAAACCCAGAGCAGCAACAGCGCTCCCAATACATGTGGAAAATGCGCAGCGGTGCCACTCATCAATGGATGACCAAGGATCACGGCGTTAATCTCTGGCGGCAGGCGTACGCTAAATTCAGGGCGTTACCACACTACACCCAAAGCCATGATGCCACCTTCAAATCGGGCTTAGGTCAACCTGGCGCCATCGATGGCGGTATCAATTGGTATCGCGCGAATATTCCGATGCTTGAAGATCTGTCTATCGCAGACGCTTGGCCTTCGGCGAAGGCGCAAACCCAGGTGCCTGTCCTGCTGATCTGGGGAGAAGCCGATGATACTTTTGTGCCAACGTTTATCGATGCATTACCTGACTATGCCCCCAACCTAAAAGTACACCGCCTGCCAGGCGTCGGACACACGCCAATGCTCGAGGTGCCGGAAGTGGTCAACCGGCTATTGGCAGAGTTTCTGTCCGACGCTTAAGCTGAGGACCTTGGCGAAGGCGACCTCCCCGCTCCTCTAAAAGCACATTTTTTACGCGATTAACGCTTGGGCGACCCTTGCAACCCAAAGTGGATTATCGGCTCTATACCACCGGCCATGCTGGCGCTGGTAGCCAGTGCATGGGCTGAAACAAGGCCACGCGCGTCTCCGCATCCTCCGTGGTTTGTACCAGGGTAAACTCGTTGCCATCAGGATCCCTAAACCGGGCCTCAGAAATTCCAGCGCCTGCCACTGTAGCTGTTTCACTCGAAAGTCCCAGTCCTTCTAGACGATTAAGCTCCCACGAAAGATCTGCGACTTCAATGGCAAATTCATCATATCCCACTTGGTTTTGGGATCTATTCACGGCGTGGCTTGGGGTTCTAGGCTGTACGAACTCCCAAAACTCCAGCACCATATTGCCAACATTGAACCAGGCTGCACGAATTCGTACTGAGGACAATCCCGTAACCTCATCAAACCGAGGACCGACAATTTTATTGACTCGGCTGTACGGCTGAACACCGAGCAGCTGCGAGTAGAAAAGCACCGCACGATCGATATCGGGGGTCGCCAAGGCAATGTGGGCTAGCCAGATCGGGCCGGTAAACCTCGGCTCGTCCAATTCTTCGACTTCGAACATAGCGCCATCGGGATCTCGCGCATAGGCATATCTCACCCCCGCCCCATTTAGGTCAATCGGCGGCTCGCCCACGCTTACGGGGTCTGCGCCTCCAGCAATCAGTTGCCGGTATAGACTTGACTGGGCGGGGGCCTGAAAACAGGCGTGCGTAATACCAGGCCCAATCACGGGTAACGGCTTTGCTTCGGTATTGGTTGAGCAGGCTCGCAGTTCCAAACAGCCATTCGGGGCCTTGAGCAGTAATGCCGCCGCTGGCGAATTGGGAAGCGACTGCTGCCAAACTTCCAACTCGCAAGGGATCAGTCCCGTCGGCGCATAAAACCGCCGAGCTCTGGCAAGATCACTGACAACCAAGGTTGCGTGATGGATGCCCAACACGGTGGTAATCGGCTTTGGGTGAATTGGGGTATCTTTCAAAAAGTGACTCCTCGTTTATCCCCTTCGGACTTTGACGCAATTGGGTCAGCGCACTGACACTCGGTGAACCTGATCGAGTCCATCAACACCCGAACTCAATGTCGTACCCCATCGTTCGCCAGGAACCGACGGCGGGGTTCTAGCTGCCCTCTGTTTTTTACACGACCAGGCCAATCTAAACAATCGCTACTGAGCAGTGAAATCGAGACCTGGTGGCGGATGCCGTCAACGCCTTCTTTGACACGCTGGCAGAACGCCGATCACTGGCAACCACCGGTGTTAACAAGCTTTAAACCTTGCCTTAAAACCCAGGCGCCCGTCCGCGCACAACCAAAATCGAACGATTATTTCGTAACCTTGTCGGTCGTGGCAGACTCCTATAACCTTTATTTCAGCTTATTGGAGCATCCATGAAAATTCTCAGTATTGTTATCGGTTTTTTGTTCTCAAGTTTCGTCATGGCAGATCATCACTCAGCCGCTGGACCTGTCGAAACCTGGCAATGCAGCCTAAACGATGGCAAAACCATGGCTGATGTGCGCCAAGTATCCAAGGCCGTTGGCCAGTGGAGTCAGAGCAAGGGTCTCAGTGACGCCCAATGGATTTTTACGCCGTTTTCAGGGGATATGTCAGATGCAGGCCGATTCATTCTCATGACAGCATGGTCAGACTACAAGAGCATGGGCGAAGCGCTCCAAGGCTTTTTTGGCGACGGTGAAGGTGCAGAGATTTTCGCGGCTTTTAATGCTGCGGCCACCTGCTCTACCCGTAATTTCTGGACGGTTGAAACCGTTTTCGACCGTCTGCCCAACTAATCTGTTAGCAGGGCGCCCGGGCAGAACTAGGCGCCTTGCTTTTTTTTAACTCCGCTGAGCGTCCTGTAATGTACTCGCTTCAGCGCACCTTCAGATTTTTAGCTGCTGCCCTCACCACTCATCTCATCTGGCACCGTTCTCAGCCCGATCGATTTGAACCCACAAACGTGTTGCTCCAACAACGGCAGCAGGAATTATCAACAGATTCAGAACCGGAATGCTACTGCCAATCACAATGGCAAAACCAAAACCTAGCACCGCTCCTCGATGGCGCCGGCCCCAATCTTTAACCGTACCAAAGGGTTTTTGGGCGTCGTCAAATGGATAATCTAAGAACTGTAGCCCAAAGATCCAGCTGTTGACCGACAGCCAAACAAAAGGGGCAATCACATTTATGCCAGGGAGTAAGCTGATCACGACAACCAGGACGAGCAAAGGTAGAAAACTGACAAGTTTGCTGAATTCTCGGCCTATGCCTTTTGGAATTAGCAGCGCGATCGATAGAGGATCAGAAGCAGAGGCTTCGCTGGCCCCTACTCCCAGCAAGGTGAGGGTTCTGGCGCTCAACTGACCGTAAAAAGGCGCGCCAATAATCAATGCGGCCGTAACGAAAGTCAGCCCCAGGACAGCCAAGAGCATGAACAGCATGAGCCACCAAAATAAAGTCCCCAAAAAACTCAGCCAGTCGGGCAACCAAGCGATCAAATCCGCCATCAACCCAGCTGTCCAATGCAAGCCCAGCCCAAGCACCAGTCCATAAATCACAACATTGATCACGATAGGCAGCACGATCAGCATACGTAGCTGTGGATGCTTCAGCCATTTAAGGCCCTGAATTAACGCCGAGAAGCCGCTCAACGGCGATAGCCAACTCCTTATCGTCATTTAAAATGCCCTGATTACCTGAATTCATCTAATTGGACTGAGGCGACTAAGACCTGATGGCGCTAAACCCACAACCTACTCACCTGCTTGAGGTCTATTTTGGCAAACTTTTAAACACGGCCGCCGCAAGCTTCGCACCGCGATCATCTCCTAACAATCTGTCGGCCATTTTGTTCATTACATAAGAAAAGCTCAAACGGTTGTCTTGATCTATGATGGCGGATGATCCACCCCAACCACCCCAGAAGCACAGATTGCGTCGTCCGGCTGCGACTGGATTAAGGCCAAAGCCGAGACCAAATGCTACTGGAAACCCCAACACCAAATCTTGACCCTGGATACGCGGCCGCATGACGCTGCGACAGATTTCCGGGGAGAGCAACTGAACGCCATCGACCTGCCCCTCATTCGCCAATGCTGTATGAATCTTAGCCACCGCTCGGGCATTACCATGGCCATTTGCTGCTGGAATTTCAGCCCGCCGCCAGGCGTCCGTATGGCTGTCTAAAGCCGATGTTCTTGGGCTTCTAAAGGTTCTTACAGAAATAGAGTCTGCATCGCCTGATCCTCTGAGCACACCGTCAGCCGGCGGTGGCACCAAGAGGCCGATACGGGGAAACTCTGCCTCAGGCACCCCGATAAAAAAATCGGCGCCCAGAGGCTCTGCAACTTCGCGAGCAAAAAATTGCCCAAGGGTTTGGCCGGTGATCCTTCGGACCACTTCTCCGATCAAATACCCTTGGGTGAGTGCGTGATAACCCGTTTCGCTACCTGGCTGCCACCAAGGGGTCTGTCGCGCTAAAACGTCCGTGACTTTGTCCCAGTCATATAAATCATCACCAGCCAGTCGCTCATCTGTACCTGATAGTCCAGCAGCGTGATTCATCAAGTGCCAAACCAACACACCCGATTTATCCCCCGCAGCAAATTCAGGCCAATAACGACTGACCGGCGCATCAAAATCAAGCAATCCACGATCAGCAAGGATCATCGCACACAAAAATGACATCGTTTTCGTAGTGGAATAGACATTCACCAAGGTATCGGTCTGCCAAGGTCGGGTGCGCTCCAGATCAAGGTACCCACCCCACAGGTCTACCACGGTTTCGCCTTGGTAGGTCGCTGAAAATGAGGCGCCTAAATCAGCGCCCGATTCCAGCTGGGCCTCAAAAACATGTTTAACCGACTCAAAACGCGGGTCGCAATAACCTTGCACTGATAGCGTCATAACCTAATCTCCAAACCATTCGACCCATCATCATACCGTAGGATGCGTTCGGAGCGCGCTTTCAACCTCGCTCATGACATCCACCGCCGGTGCCATTGTGTTTCATCCAGCGCATCCGGGTTAGAGATCTTACCTGCCAGCCACAGCGCCGCCGAGACCGACCCCGGCGAAATTCAAAGTGCTCTCGGTATCCCAATGTCTTCCGAAATTTTCGGACGCTCGAGCGCGCAGTTCATTCGGAATCACTGCGCCCGATGCAAGCGACCATCACCCAATCGCTTTAGTAACCAGTCACCGCATGCTTGAATTCAATCGCCGCAACGATGTGCCTGACTGGCCTCAAAATGACGACAGCTATACTTCCCGGTATAGGCCAATTAGATGTCGTTTAGACGTGCTTTCTTGTCGTAAATTTGCATCTCAATTTTCCGAGGCTGTCGGAGAATCTCGAAATGATAGCGGCCCTTTTAACCCTCGGGGATAGCCTCAAACGAGCTTGAGTTATGGAAAAATCTGGAAGACGACGAACCGGTGGCCGATCAGGACGTGTCGCCGCCCGAAAGGCCTCTGCGGCGGATCAGTTAGTTACCTTTATCGAACGGAAAATCCCTTATTATGGTGTGCTCGACGAAGAAGCTCTAACTGTCATTGAGACCAATGCTGATATCGTTTTAGAGGAGATAGGCATTGACTTCAAAGACGATGCCTCAGCCCTTGCCCTTTGGCGTCAAGCCGGCGCAAACATTCAAGGTGAACGGGTACGCTTCCCCAAAGGTCTTTGTCGATCATTAATCCAAGCCACCGCACCGAGCGAATACACCCAACATGCCCGTAACCCATTGCGATCCACGATTATAGGCGGAGACCGTATGGTACTGGCGCCAGCTTATGGCTCGCCCTTTGTGCGTGATCTCGATCAAGGTCGACGGTATGCAACCATCGAGGACTTTAGGAATTTCGTTAAACTGACTTACATGAGCCAAGGCTTACATCACTCAGGCGGAACTGTTTGCGAACCCGTGGACTTGCCGGTGAATAAACGCCATTTTGATATGATCTACAGCCATATCAAATACTCCGATAAACCCTTTATGGGATCGGTTACCCATCCGGAACGAGCGCAAGACACCGTTGACATGGTAAAAATCGTTTTCGGCGATGAGTTTGTTGATCAAAATGCCGTACTCACCAGTTTGATCAACGTGAATTCGCCGATGACCTTTGACAGTACTATGCTAGGCGCTGCCCGGGTGTATGCCGAAAACAATCAAGCCACCATCATCTCGCCTTTTATACTCGCTGGCGCCATGTCCCCGGTCACGGTCGCCGGCACTCTGACCCAAATTCTAGCGGAAGCGCTTGCAGGGCTGGCGTATACCCAGCTTGTTCGACCAGGCGCGCCAGTTATTTTTGGCTCCTTTGCCAGCGCCATCTCTATGCAAAGTGGTGCGCCGACCTTTGGCACGCCAGAGCCAAGCCTAGTCTTAATGGGCGCAGCCGCTCTTGCCCGACGCTTGGGCGTGCCCTTTCGATCAGGCGGCGGTCTATGTGCCTCTAAAGTCGCCGATGCTCAGGCAGCTTATGAGGCAGCTAACACGCTGCAATCAGCGGCACTGGCCGGTGTTAACTTTATGCTTCATACCGCAGGCTGGCTCGAGGGAGGTCTGGTCATGAGCTATGAAAAATTCATGATGGACGTCGATCAGGCGAACATGCTTGCGGTGCTACTTAAAGGTGTAGATTTATCTGAAAACGGTCAAGCCATGGACGCCTTGCGAGAAATTGGCCCCGGCGCGCATTTTCTCGGCGCTACCCACACCCAAGCCAATTTTGAACAAGCCTTCTATAGATCAACCATGGCCGATAACAATAGCTTTGAGCAATGGCAAGCTGACGGGGCTTTAAGCGCTGAGGCTCGCGCCAACGAGCAATGGAAAGCTCGTCTTGCCAATTTTGAGGCACCACCACTTGATGCCGCAATTGACGAAGCATTGAATGATTACATGGACAGACGGAAGGCAGAATTTGCCGACCAAGACTACTGATAGGTACCCACATGACCGATGACCAAGACGACGATTTTGAGCTTAGTGAACTCGATGATTCTGAGCTCGTCGAGCAAATGCACGACGATCTGTACGATGGCTTAAAAGACGAGATCATCGAAGGAACCGAGATTTTACTATCCCGAGGCTGGGGCGCGGATCGGGTGCTTAACGACTCTTTGGTGGGTGGGATGCAGATCGTCGGGGTTGATTTTCGCGATGGCATCTTATTCGTTCCGGAAGTGCTGCTTGCCGCCAACGCCATGAAAGGTGGTATGGAGGTTTTACGGCCGCTGCTTGCCGAAACTGGCGCCAAACCGATTGGCAAGATGGTCATTGGGACGGTTAAAGGTGACATTCACGACAT
>JADHNJ010000064.1 GCA_016779565.1 Pseudomonadales bacterium | reverse complement strand
TGCCTGCGCTTTGACCACAAGGCGCTTTGACCACAATAGTTGTCACCCTAAGAAAGTACCAGAAAAAACCATAAAAGATCTTTATTAGGCGATCGTCAGATAGGTTCCTCAGGAAACGATCCTGAATTTATCTGAGGCCCAATCACTAGACGTTAGTTTAGGACCAATACTTCAGCAAAGCGAGCATCTTCCACCTGAAAACGGTGTCCTTGTAGGTCGCTGTTAGTTGAGGTCTTAGCAGTCTAATCGCGTTAGCTCGGTGTCAAAGGTGTGCCTTTTAGTTCAGTGCGCTGATTCTGGCGTGCTGGCGTTGTGCTAAAGGGTGCGCTGATCTTCAGCTCATGAGCGCGTGATCAATCGGAGAGGCTGGTGCCTCAGATTGATCACGAATGGAGATCGTTTCAGCGGCAAATTAAAAAATCAGACTTGACTGTTTTTTGGGTTTAAGCGAGAGTAGACGGTTAACGGCTTGGAATATTCGAGCGTCTGAAAAAATGGGGGGTACACAAATGTTACATAAGCTATTGCCAAAAGGGAGTGTCGTGTCGCTAGTTACAGCGATTGGATCCGTCGTCATGGCTGGGAGCGTCTCAACCGCAATCGCTGCGGAGCGGGGCCTCGTATTAGAAGAAATCGTCGTAACAGCGCGTAAGAAAGACGAATCGATACAAGATGTCCCTATGGCTGTAACGGCGATTAAGGATCAGCTTCGAGAAGGCAGCGTACGACGTTTAGAGGATATTCAAGCATTTGCGCCGAACCTGTTTATTAATCGCACGCCGGGCATTGCCAGCGGCGCCGCCATCACGATTCGGGGCGTTGCGTCTTTGGAAAGTGACAAGAGTTTTGATCCGTCGATTGGTGTTGTCATGGATGGTATGTTTTTAGGCACATCGAGTGGCGTTTTGTTAGATAACTTTGATATTGAGCGAATCGAAGTGCTCCGGGGTCCTCAAGGCACCTTGTTCGGTAAAAACACGACAGGGGGTATTTTAAACGTCATTCGCACGCCTGTATCGCTTTCAGACATGAGTGCAGATATCAGTCTCTCGCTTGGAGAATATGGCAGACAGGATATAAAAGCAGTTGCTCAAATTCCAATTGTCCAAGATAAGTTGGGTCTCAAACTGTTTGGTGCGCAAATCGAGCACGATGGCCACGTCTACAATACGACGTTAGACAGAGATGTAGGTGGTGATGACAAGGTAAATTACGGATTTACGGCACTTTGGGCCCCCAATGATCAGTTTGATCTCAAGGTGCATTATGAAATCATGGAAGACCAAAGTGAGCAGGGCGCCTACGTGAATCGCAATGCCGTCGGGGAATTGGCCTGTACGGTTTTTCAGATCGGTTTCGATCCTGCTAATGGGTGCGAAATTAATGCAAACGATGGGCCCGATACCACAGAATCTGATGGCTCTAATTTCAGTGATAATGAGTATAAAAGTACGATCGTAACCGCGAATTTTGACACGGATGCCTTTTTGTACACCTATATCTATTCAAATCGGGATATGGATGAGCAGAATATGCAGGATTTCGATGGTGCGCCGGTGCATCTTCTGCGAATGAACTTCTTTAACGATTGGGAACAAACCAGTCATGAGTTTAGAGTTACATCCCAGTTCTCTGAAAAAGTACAGTTCATCGCTGGTTTTTATGATTGGGAAACCGATTTTGATCAGCGTTGGGATGTCTATGATCTCTTTTATCAGTTGTCTCGATTGGGCGTACCGCCATGGCCCGCCGGCCGTCAGGGGGTCCCAGGTTATTCTGACGTTGATGTCTGGGAAGACGATGTTGCTGGAAATAATGGGCAGAGCCAATTAACAACCTCTACAGCAGTGTTTGCGTCTGCCGATTGGTATGTCACAGACCAATGGACGCTGACACTGGGTTTTCGGTGGACTGAAGAGACAAAAGATTTCGTTGGAGGTGCCTCAGCGCCAGGATATTACCCGCTACGTGGCGAGCCTTGGCCGGGAATCTTTATGCCTTATGAGGCAGAACAAACCTGGACAGAAACTACACCCAAGGTCGGTGTTCGTTATCAGATGAACGATGACCTGATGTTTTATGCCTCTTATAGCGAAGGCTTCAAGAGCGGTGGTTTTTTTGCTCGCCAAGCTAACTACGAAATCGATCCTTCATACAACCCTGAGTATGTTAAGAACTACGAATTTGGCTGGAAGAGTACGCTTGCAAATGGTCGTATGATTTTCAATGGTGCTGTCTTCAGATCTGATTATGATGATAAGCAAGAATCTATTTTGATTCCGGTAAATCTTGCGAACGTTGCAACAGTCGTTCGAAATGCCTCATCTCTAGAAATGACAGGGTTAGAGCTCGAGGCAATCTACCGAGTGAGCGAAGCCTTTGATCTCATGGTCATGTACGGGTATCTAGATTCAGAGTATGCCAATTATTTTGCTGACCTCACTGGCGACGGTGTCGTTACGGATAATTCAGATTTGGTGGCAAGGAATACGCCAGAAAATACGCTGGGTGTTACAGCAGCCTACACAGCGCAGCTGGGTAGCGGTGATTTGAAAGCGCGCGTCTCTTATCGATTCAGAGATTCAATGGAGACCAACTCTTCTAACAATCCGTTGGGCACTCTGGATAGCATTGGCAATGTCAACGCAACCTTGACCTATTCTGTAAATAATTATCAAGCAACATTGTGGGGTCGAAATATTACCGACGAGAGAGAACAGCGCTGGGCAACGATCGGCGGTTTGACGTCTCGTGGTTGGTGGAATGAGCCTGCAACTTACGGGGTAACAGTCTCAGCGTCTTTTTAGATTAAAAAATACAGGCGTAAAATTTGTGGCCCGAATGCGCAAGTGTTCGGGCCATTTTTTTTACAGTGATAAGCGGGTCCGCTCGGCGTTAGTGTCGTTAGACAAATGCACAGGCGCCGGCCTTTGGATCTGGCGTCTGGTTCTCGATAGACGATCGGTCGTCTGTATCGATTGAGAGAAGTTTAGGGGTGCCCTAGCACCAGGGATGAAAGGTATCGTTTTTAGAGCAGGCGCGCTGTCTTTCGATCAGATCGAGCAGATGAGGTTAGAGGCTAATGCAGCTTTATATCGGCAACAAAAATTATTCTTCTTGGTCGCTAAGACCTTGGGTGTTGATGCGGTCGTTTGGTCTAGAATTTGAGGAGGTGCTTGTCCCTTTTGATGGTTCCGATAATTATGAGCGTTTTAAAAGCTTTTCGCCGAATGGCCGAGTACCCTGTTTAATCGATGGCGAAGTGGTAATTTGGGAATCACTGGCGATTATTGACTATTTGGCCGAGGGCTGCCCAGAGCTTTGGCCTTCAGAGCGCCTTCGAAGGGCATACGCAAAATCAATCGTCGCGGAAATGCACGCGGGCTTTCAAGTGCTTAGGGCGGATTGTCCTTTGATCTGCAAGTCGAAATTTCAAATTAGAATCATTTCTAGCGACTTACGCCGAGAATTGGACCGTCTTGAAGAGATTTTTGAACAGGGATTCAATAAGTTCGGTGGGCCCTATTTGTTGGGCTCAACATTTTGCGCTGCGGATGCTTTTTATGTGCCGGTGGCGTTGCGTGTATTGGGTTATCAACTGCCATTGAGCGCCAAGAGCGTCGGTTACTGCGAGCAGCTCCGGGGTCTTCCTGCCGTTAAAGAATGGGTTCAAGACGCAATTAAGGAGCCTTGGCGTGATGCTGAAGAAGAGACCGCTGCCCGTAAGTGCTCAGATTGGCAGCGGGATCTGGATGTCATCAATTAGTCGCGAGTCGAAGCGTTTGATCAATCGAGAGGTTTTCGTTACAGTCCCGACTCGTTTTTGAGCGCTTTTAGAGACGGTTTTGGCCTGGCGCAGGATCTACAAGCAAGGGCTGATGCAAAAGGTTATAAGCGCTCGCAAAGACTGCTCTGAGGTTTATGACGGTCGAGGAGATGAACGCACTATGTTCGATGATCATGGTGTAGATGAACACGGTATAGACGAACAAAGTATAGATGAACATGTGATAATAGAGGGTCTGGTTGCGACGTTTTTACATGCAGAAAGATCCATAAAGGGTTGGGTCTAATCAAGGATTTAGGAGTTAGGGTATGAGCGAACAGGTGCGGGATCTAGAATCTTTTCGAGCGGAAGTGGCAAGTTGGCTTCAAGACAATTTTCCCAAGACCCTCAAAGGTCAGGGGATTGCACCTTTTGGTGGAGTTGAAGGAGAAGTAGAAATCGATCCAGATGCTGCTTTATGGCGTGATCGCTTGGCAAGCCGAGGTTGGGGCACCCCAACTTGGCCCTCGGAGATCGGCGGCGGTGGGCTCTCGCATGTGGAAGCCAAGGTTTTATCTGAGGAGATGCACAGAGTGGGCGCTATAAACCCCATCCCGCTGCTGGCGGGGATGGGGGTCACAATGGTCGGGCCAACGATCTTAGAATACGGTACCGAGGATCAAAAGCGGCGCCATATACCTGGCATTTGTAGTGGTAAAATTCGCTGGTGCTTGGGTTATTCAGAACCGAATGCCGGTTCGGATTTGGCCTCCCTGGCAACCAAGGCAGAAGACAATGGCGATTTTTGGCTGATTAACGGCCAGAAGGTTTGGACCTCTGGCGCTGACATATCTCAATGGTGTGGCGCGCTTGTTCGAACAGATCCAAGTGCCAAAAAGCGCGATGGCATTAGCTTCCTCATGCTCAAGATGGATCAACCTGGTGTTGAAACGAGGCCCATCAAATTGATTGCTGGCGCATCACCCTTTTGTGAAACGTTCTTCAATGACGCTCGCGCGGAAAAAGGTGATCTGCTCGGTGCATTAAACGACGGTTGGAGCGTCGGCAAACGGCTGCTGCAACACGAACGAGCAAGCCAAACCGGTGCTCGGCCCACGAGTAACAAAGTTGGTCTAACGCTTCAGGACCTTGCCAAGCAGTATGTGGGGGAAGATGAGGAAGGCAAGCTTTTAGACTCAGATCTAAGAACACGAATTGCATCGCATTTGATGCATACGAAAGCCCATGGATTAACGGTTGCGCGTATCGCAGCTGAAGCGAAAGGCAATCCTGAAGTGAGTGCAGCGGCATCCATTTTAAAAAATTCAGCGACCAGAGTATCCCAGGAGCGCGCCGAACTCGCGCTCGAGGCAATGGGGCATCAAGGCATTGGTTGGGAAGGCGATGGTTTTACAGAGGATGAAATCGAACACGTCAGGGGATGGTTGTCCGGCAAAGCAATCTCGATTTATGGCGGTTCTTTCGAAATCCAGAACAACATCATCGCCAAGAATATCCTTGGTTTGCCAGAAATGACCCAGAAAGGTTAACAATAGGATTTAGCATGGCAGCGTTGAACGAAGAACAGCAGATGATTAAAGACCAGGCTACGGCCTGGGTCAAAGCACAAGCCCCGGTATCAAAGTTTAGAGCAATGCGAGATCAAGAGGCGCCATTAGGGTTTTTCCCTGATACTTGGACGGCAATGACCGAGCTAGGTTGGAGCGGTTTAGTGATCCCAGAGGCCTATGGCGGCGCTGGGCTAGGGTATCAAACACTTGGGTTGGTGCTCGAGCAGTTAGGTAGAAATTTGGTCGCGTCCCCCTTGTTTGCCTCTTCGGTAGTTGGCGCCGCGGCTTTGATGACTTGGGGTTCTGACGCCCAAAAACAATCGGTACTGCCTAGCATCGCCAATGGCAGCCGATGGGTAGTGCTCGCGCTCGATGAAGGTCCGAGATTCAACCCTACTAGCATCACGACTCGACTCGAGAAATCAGAGCAAGGATGGGTGTTATCAGGTCATAAGACCTTCGTGATGGAAGGCATGGCGGCGCATGATTTGTTAGTTGCTGCAGAGGTAGTCCAGCCGGGGCTTGAGCCCGAGCTTTGCCTCGTTTTAGTCGATGCGGATATTGCGGGATTGAGCCGAGTCCCCATGAAAACGATGGACGCAAGAGGTTATGCCAACATCTCCTTTGACCAAGTATTGGTCGAGTCGGATGCCATCTTAGATATTCAAGGCAGCCTTCAAACAGTGACGGATATCGCTGCGGCGACAATCGCCTCAGAGATGCTCGGTACAGCTGCAGCAGCCTTTGATATGACCTTAGATTATTTGAAAACCCGGAAGCAATTCGGCCAGGTTATCGGTGGTTTTCAAGCCTTAGGGCATCGAGCCGCAAGTCTATATTCTGAAATGGAACTAACAAGATCCTGTGTAGAAGCCGCGTTGGTTGCCCTAGATCAGAGTTCAGAAAACTCATCAGAATTGGTTGCGCTTTCGAAAACAAAAGTCAGCGAATTTTTACATGAAATGTCGGGGCAATTGATCCAGATCCATGGTGGCATAGGAATGACTGATGATTTTGATGCCGGTTTTTACCTCAAACGGGCTCGGGTTTTAGAGTCAGCCTATGGGAACGCTGCCTATCATCGAGATCGGTACGCGTCGATCTTAGGATTCTAATGTTAAGGGGATAATTTGCGGGATCGATAAGCGAGCCTAGGTTGTGATAGCTCAACATAGGTTCTATAATTGCCCGCCTCGCGTGGGCACCGCGAGTGAATGTCTAGCGCGAGATTATCGTAAGCAGGCACAGTCAGAAAATGCGAAAGTGGCGGAATTGGTAGACGCGCTGGATTTAGGTTCCAGTACCGCAAGGTGTGAGAGTTCGAGTCTCTCCTTTCGCACCAAATTATAAGTCAAAGGTCAGCTGGCAAAACCTGTCTAGAGGCTGGTCGCGTGTAAGTACCTAGTCAGAGGGTGAGGGGTTATGCAAGTAACGGTTGAAACGGTATCGAAGCTGGAGCGCAAACTACGTATCACAGTGCCAGCAGCGGAAATTACTGAAAAAGTTGAAGTCAAACTCAAACAAGCTGCATCGCAAGCGAGAATCAAGGGTTTTCGTCCGGGAAAGGTTCCAGTAAGAGAGGTTCGGCGACGCTTTGGTGAGGGCATACTTCAGGAGGTATCTGGCGAGGTTATGCAGCAGAGTTTCTCTGACGCGGTCATGCAACAATCGCTCAAACCGGCCGGCACCCCATCGATAGATGATGTTGTGATAGAAACTGGGAAGGATCTGGCCTTCTCAGCCCTGATCGAAATTTTCCCTGAAGTAAAACCTGGTGCTTTTTCGGAGATATCAGTGGTCAAACCCGTGGCAGAGGTCCAACCGGATGATCTTGATGCCATGATCGAAAAATTGCGATCTCAGAGAAGCACCTTTCAGACCGTCGAACGGGCGGCAGCGCTAGAAGATCAGGTTCGCATTGATTTTAGTGGTGCCGTGGATGGAGAGGCCTTTGATGGTGGTCAAGGTGAAGACCATACGTTGGTGCTCGGTTCAGGGTCCATGATTCCTGGCTTTGAAGATGGCATTGTAGGAATGAAGGCGGGCGATGACAAAGCGGTGACGGTGACTTTTCCAGAAGACTATCAAGCCGAGGCCCTCGCAGGAAAAGAGGCTGTTTTCGAAATCAAGGTTCATGAGGTTTTAGAGAGTGCCATCCCTGATTTAGATGACGCGTTTTTTAAGGAATTTGGCGTCGAAGAAGGAGGAGTAGAAGCCTTCAAAATCGAAGTCCAAAACAATATGGAAAAAGAGTTAAAGGCAGCAGTTGATAATCAAGTCAAAACGCAAGTGATGGATGGGCTTATTGCGGTAACCTCACTGGACGTGCCGCAGGCCTTGGTAAATGATGAGTGTCAGAGAATGCGCCAAGATATGGTTCAGCAGTTCGGCGGTGGCCAGCAGTTCGATGTAAATATGCTGCCACTAGATCTGTTTAAAGATCAAGCTGAGCGCCGAGTCAGCTTAGGCTTGATTGTCAATGCAATAGTTGAGCAAAAGGGCGTGACAGCAGACGAGGCCTTGGTACGCGCTAAGATTGAAGAGATCGCAAGCAGTTACGAGCAGCCAGAACAATTGATTAACTATTATTATAGCAACGAGCAGCAGCTCAATCAGGTTCAGAGTCTGGTGCTAGAAGAACAAATCGTTGCTTTGATATTGGAAGAGGCGACGGTCGAGACCGAGGTAATGAGTTATGAAGAAGCGCTCAAGCCAAAGGCGCCTGAAGGGCAGGAGTCTGACTCGGAAGTGGAGCATCCGACAGAAGCAAACGCGGATGACGTCGAACCTGATGGGGCTACCGAAACAGTAGAGCCTGTTGCAAGAGAAGCCGGCGACGCAGTAGATTCTGAAGACGCCAAATCCTAATGAGTGCAGATTGATAGTCGGTGGTCACGAGATCTACTCTGCAGAGCACTGCGTAAAGTTAAAGTGTTTGGAAAGGGTTGTACAACGGTCCAAGGCCGTAAGACTGAGTCAAAGCTGGGTGGGGTAAAAGTACCCTTGGAACCGATCGAACCGCTAGGCGGAGCGACCAAGTGGCAAATTCGGACCAGCAAATAGGCAAAAAATGAGCAAGGGCCCGCACCCAGTCTAGGGGTGTGAGGATAACAACGCACTTGGCGTCAATCGGAAAAAAGGTCATCCGCATGAATGTAGATATCAATGGAAGTAGCCGAGAGGTAACACAGGGTTTAGGGTTAATTCCCATGGTCCTCGAACAGACCGCTAGAGGTGAACGCTCTTATGATATTTATAGTCGTCTGCTCAAGGAGCGGATCATTTTCGTCGTTGGTCCGATCGACGACAATGTAGCCAATTTAATCGTAGCGCAGTTGCTATTCGCGGAATCAGAAAACGCTGACAAAGACGTTCAGCTTTACATTAATTCTCCCGGTGGTTCTGTCACGGCGGGATTGGCGATTTACGATACCATGCAGTTCATTAATTGCGATGTGTCTACCTTGTGTATCGGTCAAGCTGCAAGCATGGGTGCGCTTCTGCTGGCAGGGGGCGCGGCAGGGAAGCGCTACTGTTTGCCAAATTCTCGGGTAATGATTCATCAGCCAAGCGGCGGTTCCCAAGGACAGGCGTCTGATATAGAGATTCAGGCCAAGGAGATTCTGTATCTGAGAGAGCGAATGAACGAAATAATGGCGGTGCACACAGGAAAAACGCCAGAGCAGTTGGCGGTTGATACGGAACGCGATTATTTTATGAACGCTCAGGATGCGCTTGCTTATGGTTTGATCGATAAGGTTCAGGAGCCCAGGGCGACTAATTTAGCTTCGGTCAAGTAGGGCAGGGCAGATGCCACGAGGCGGTTTGCTAAGGGAACTGCTGGTGAAAAAAGATCTTGTCGACAAGGCTTCGAAGGCTGGGAAATCGCAGTTTAAGGGTCAACCCGAGCAAAAATGTGTGATATAACGTCACTGTAGTAAGATTTATTGGGTGAAGCGGTATTTGTGGTGACAAAAGGCACGCGCCTGCCCAAATTGTTATGCTGCAAAACTGAATGGGTCGCATTGACCGTTGAGTGGGACTACTGGCTGGAATTGTAGAGCCGTCTAGCTAGGTATTAAGCGTTGCAGTTGTCAGATACAGATTGCCAAGTAGTCAGGTAGCCAAGTAGGAAGGCAAGAAGGCAAGAAGGCAGGAAGGCAAGAAGGCAGGAAGTCTAGTAGTTAGTAGTGAAGTCTAGTAGTTAGTAGAAAAGAAACAGAAAATCCCTTCAGGACGCGTGGATAGATCTATAGCAACGAGCTGGCGGGATTAGAGATAGCGGTTCAGCAACGGTCGATGAGGACTGAGGCACGACAAAAGTCAAAGTGAGGTAGATATGTCTGATGATCATGATGGAAACGGCGGCGATGGAAAACTGCTGCATTGCAATTTCTGCGGCAAAAGCCAACATGAGGTCAGAAAGCTAATTGCAGGCCCTTCCGTTTATGTCTGCGATGAGTGCGTTGAACTATGCAACGATATTATTCGAGAAGAATTGCAAGAAACTCAAGAAGAAACAGAGTTCAAGAAACTACCCACACCCAGAGAAATATCTGGCATCCTAGATGAGTATGTAATCGGTCAAAAGCGAGCGAAACGAGTACTCTCCGTAGCGGTTTACAATCATTACAAGCGCTTGAATTACTCCGGCAAAAAAGATGACGTTGAATTACAGAAAAGTAACATATTGCTCGTTGGGCCAACTGGTGTTGGAAAGACGTTATTAGCAGAAACTTTAGCAAGGCTCCTCGATGTCCCCTTCACGATTGCTGATGCCACAACGTTAACAGAGGCTGGCTATGTCGGAGAGGACGTAGAAAATATCATTCAAAAGCTACTTCAGAAGTGCGACTACGACGTTGATAAAGCGCAAGTTGGGATCGTCTATATTGATGAAATAGACAAGATTTCAAGAAAGAGCGATAACCCGTCGATAACTAGAGATGTTTCGGGAGAAGGTGTTCAACAAGCGTTACTTAAGCTCATTGAGGGTACGGTCGCGTCTGTGCCACCTCAAGGAGGACGAAAACATCCTCAACAGGAATTCTTACAAGTAGACACGTCAAATATCCTGTTTATCTGCGGTGGCGCATTTGCTGGGCTAGATAAGGTCATTTTAGACCGCTCAGCTAAGAGTGGTATTGGGTTCGGTGCGACGGTTGTGTCCGATAGCACAAAGAAGAACCTGGGAGAGACGCTGAAAACCGTTGAGCCAGAAGACTTGGTGAGATACGGACTGATTCCCGAGTTTGTTGGTAGAT
>JADHNJ010000017.1 GCA_016779565.1 Pseudomonadales bacterium | reverse complement strand
TGCTACTTGCGCTCAATAAAGTTTACGCCGACAAAAGCATCACAGTCAGCCACCGTTTTGACAAAGGGCTTTGCCGAGCCGATCCAAGAGATCTTCACGAAGCATGGGGTAATTTGCTCGATAATGCATTTAAATATGGCCGCTCTCAGGTTTACGTCAGTAGTCGGGTGCTTGTCGATCAAGTGATATTGTTGGTCGAGGATGACGGATCCGGTATCGCGCCTGAGCAGGAGGCCGAAGTTCTCAAGCGAGGAGTGAGAGTCGACGTTAAAACGGCAGGACAGGGACTTGGCTTGGCGATCGTGAGCGAAATCGCCGAGCGCTACGACGGGACCCTCGAAGTTGGGCGAAGTCCCAAGTTGGGCGGCGCAGCCATCACCTTGGTTTTGAGTACCCGGTGATGGGCGCTGCTCATAATGCTCCGCAAGCGGGTCACGACCGCTTGAAGATACAGCGCGCGGCTGGCGTTAACTTTCTGGCTTAAAGCTAGCTGCTCTGATTATGGGTGCCGTCGCACAAAGGCGCTTTTCCGGTCTTTTTGCAACCACAGAAATAAACGGTTTTCGATTGCTCAGGAGAAAATTTTTGCGGCAGGATGTCGGTGCCTTGATGGGAGCCATCACAGAAGGGCTGCTGACTGCTTTTACCGCAAGCGCACCAGAAGTATGATTTGCCTGCTTCAACATCGATGGCATAGGGGGCATTTTGGGCAACAACCGGTTCTGTCATGACGGGATCCTCGGGTGATTCAGAGACGACAATCGTACCTTGATGAACTCCATCTTCACAAGCGATAATGGCTCGGAAGCGCTAGGGTTAAAGCGCGGTGTGTCTGTCAGTTATCACAATGGAGAGCAATATGGATTTTTCTTTTTCCGATGAGCAAAACATGCTTCAGGACAGTGTTCAACGGTTTATTCAAAATGCCTATAGCTTTGACTCCAGGCAGAAGATTGTTGACAGTGATGATGGGTTCAGTCGGGCGAATTGGGCGCAATTTGCTGAAATGGGTTGGCTGGGCTTACCGTTTTCAGAAGAAGATGGCGGCTTCGGTGGTACTGCCGTCGAGACGATGATTTTGTTGGAAGAGTTTGGCAAAGGTTTAGTCGTTGAGCCTTATATCTCTGCGGTGCTGCAAGCGGGGTCGATTGTTGCAAGCGTCGGCACAACAGCACAGAAGCAGCAAATCCTAGAGCCGTTGATTGCGGGCGACTTATTGCCGGCATTGGCCTACATCGAGCCCCAAGCGCGGTTTAACGTCAACGACGTAAAAACCTCCGCAACCGCCCAAGGGGATGGCTATGTGATCAACGGCTTTAAGGGCGTCGTGATCGGTGGACCCTCGGCAGATGTGTTTATCGTGCCGGCGCGGACCGCGGGTGACCAAATGGATGCATCGGGAATCAGCTTGTTCTTGGTGGATGCCAATGCTGCCGGCGTGAGTCGCCGAGATTATCCGACGATCGATGGATTTAGAGCTTCTGAGCTTACCCTTGCAGAAGTCGTCGTTGGTCCAGAGGCCTTGTTAGGGAGCTTAAATGAAGGCTTAGAGCCGCTCCAATATGGATTGGACCAAGGCATGATGGGCACCGGTGCTGAAGCGGTGGGCGCGATGGAAGTCCTTTATAAGGACACCGTGGAGTATTGTAAGACGCGTGAGCAGTTTGGCCAGCCAATTGGCAAGTTTCAGGTACTACAGCACCGGATGGTTGATATGTTTATCGAGCATGAGCAAACCAAGTCGCTTGCTTACATGGCCGCCATGCGCTTGGCGGAAGGTTACAACGCTGCCTCACGAAAAGCGTTATCCGCATTGAAGGTACAAGTCGGTAAAGGCGGTACCTTCGTTGGCCAAAATGCTGTCCAGTTGCATGGGGGAATGGGTATGACCAACGAACTCAATGTCGGTCATTATTTCAAGCGGCTAACGGCGATCGAAACACTCTATGGCAATACTGATTTCCATCTCAAACGTTATGGGCAATTGTAGATCAAGAAGTCTCTGAAGGAGTCGCTTATGGCAGATTCACCGGAATGGTTTTGGCAGGCGGTTGATCAAACCCCGAAATCAAACTTCACGAGCTTAGATGACATCGAGCTGCATTATCTGGTTTGGGGTGAGGCCAGTGCCCCTGGGCTCATGTTAATTCATGGCCACAACGCGCACGCCCATTGGTGGGATTTTATTGCGCCGAGCTTTAGCCAGGATTACCAAGTCGTCGCGCCAGACTTAAGTGGCATGGGCGATAGCGATCACCGAGATGTCTATTCAGCAGATCTTTACGCGGAAGAAATTAAAGCCATCGCCGACGCCGCGAACCTTGGTGAAGAGACGTTATTGGTGGCACACAGTTTTGGGGGATTGATGGCCATCCGAGCGATGGCGCGATATCCGGGACGGTTTAAAGGCCTCGTTTTGCTAGATTCTGGAATCAAACATCCAGAAGATGAAAGTCCCAAAGGACCAGAGCGGTGGTCGAAGCCCAAGGTATATCCTGACTTAGAGATTGCCAGATCGCGGTTTCGCTTGCAGCCTCCTCAGACCTGTGACAACGAATTTCTGGTGAATCATATTGCTCGCCACTCGATTGATGCCATTGATGAGGGTTTTGTCTGGAAGTTTGACGACGAGCTCAATAATAGAATGCAGGTGACCGGAGATTTCGTCGCCGATTTTACAAGTTTGACCGCGCCGCTGGTGTTGATTTACGGCGAGCATTCGGCGTCGTTTTCCAGTAAAAGCGCAGACCATATGGCGGCGCTGAACCCGGCTTTGATCGTGCACCCTTTGGCGAATGCCCAGCATCATTTGTTTTTAGATCAGCCCCTTGCCTTTATGGCGTTGTTGCAATCAGTGCTCTCCGAGGCTGGCTAGCGGTCCGGATTGGATTGAGGTGGTGGGGTTGAGATCCTGCGAACCGCAAGCTAAGCAGTAAATCTGGCCGGTAAAGGCTTAAGGGCAAGATGGGTAATCTTCTGACTCGGACCGGTTGCGGTACGGTGCATGATAACAATCCTAGCTAAGCAGCTGCGGGGGTGCCGGCCTTGATCGCATAGGCACAGGGTACTGTTGGTTTGTCAGCAAGGAGTTGTCGAGATTGGCGCTGCGCAACCGGTCTTTGTGTTGCCGAGACAGCAACAAACATCAGAACTTGAGGATAGGAGCTGGGCTGGCAGGCAGGCGCCCGGTGCGTGGCATCGAGAGACACGTTATTGCCGCGACCTCTGTTAGCGCTTGTGCCCGGAATGATATGGACTACGCGCCCAACGCGGAAAGCCCTGCTATTTTTTTTGGGGGGGGTTAGAGGCCGATATAGGCAGGCGTAACTTGAGGTGTGTGAGCGACGCAAAAAAAGGGAGCCATCAGGCTCCCTTTTATTTTGCTGTCACGCAAAGTGGCAGGCGCTGGTAATATCAGCAAGCCTCAAATAGGCCCGCTGCACCCATGCCGCCGCCGATACACATACTGACGATGCCGTACTTCTTGTTACGTCGCCGCAGTTCTCGAACGATGTGCCCCGTCAAGCGTGAGCCAGTCATGCCGAAAGGGTGACCAATGGCGATCGAACCACCATTGACGTTGTAGATCGATGGGTCAAACCCAAGCGTATCGCGACTGTAAAGACATTGTGAAGCGAAAGCCTCATTCAGCTCGACCAGATCGATATCTTCGGTACGCAGGCCATTGGCCTTGAGGAGTTTAGGTACGGCAAATACCGGACCGATACCCATCTCATCGGGCTCGCAACCTGCTACCGTCCAGCCTCTAAAGTAGGCCATCGGCTCTAGTCCTAGTTGCGCGGCTCGTTCGGCACTCATGACCAAGGTCATAGAAGCGCCATCAGACAGTTGTGAGGCATTACCCGCTGTGACCGTGCCGTTTTCTTCAAAGGCAGGTGGTAGCTTAGCCAGCCCCTCGATAGTCGTTTCTGGTCGGTTACATTCATCGCCGACACAGACGCCATCGACTATCTCAGTTTCCTTAGTCTCTTTATTGATGATTTTTGCCCACTTGACGTTCATAGGAACGATCTCATCGTCAAACAGACCAGCCTGCTGAGCGGCTGCGGTCCGCTTTTGGCTTTCTAAAGCAAATTCGTCTTGGTATTCCCGAGTGACGTTGTAGCGTCTTGCGACGACCTCGGCGGTATTGCCCATTGCCATAAAGATATCGGGCGACTTTTCACGAATCGTTGGATGGATATCAGATTTACCTGGGGTTTGCCGAGTGCCTGCGGAGATCGACTCGACTCCACCCGCAATCATAATTTCTGAGCAGCCACTGGCGATCTGATTAGCGGCAAATGCAATAGAATTAAGACCTGAGGAACACGCTCTTGAAATCGTGCTACCTGCAACGGTAACCGGCAATCGTGACAAAATGACAGCCAGTCGAGCGATATTGCCCCCTTGCTCACCTGTTTGGCTGGCAGCACCAACAATAACGTCTTCAATCTCGGCTGGATCGATTTGGCTGTTTCGATCAAGCAAAGCGTCGATACAATGCGCAACCATGTCGTCGGGCCGGGTTAGGTTAAAAGAGCCGCGAAAAGACTTAGCCAAGCCGGTTCGGACACTGTCCACGATTACTACGTCACGCATAAGGCATCTCCGTTTTGTTTTATGCTGCAAAAAAGGAGGTTCATTGTGCCCTGAATTGCCGGTCCGAGACAACCGACCTTGGCGCGCAATATGGCGGGGATATTCAGCACAATGATTGCTATCGCTTCAGTAATATCGATGCATGAGGCACCTTATTGGCCCAGCCGCTTGCAAGTGGTTGAAGTCTTGCAATTGATTGAAGGTAAGTGATTGAAGTTAAGTGGTTGAAGTTAAGTGTTTGAAGTTAAGTGGTTTAACTAAAGCTCATGTAGTTTTTTCGCCTAGGCAGTCTACCGGTTGGGCAGCGAGTGTGGCGAGCTTATGGTAGCGACAAGTTACTGGTGCTAACTCCAGGTCGCCGGTCATCGGTTGTCCGCGGTGGGAGACCGACAGGCTTTTAATCTCAAGGTTGTACCCCCATCGGTTGTATGCGCCGCGCGGGTGGCCTTCGGGCTGGCAGGCGCTTATTGGCAAGGCACAGGTTTACTTGCGTTGTAATTTGAGTGGTTTAAGACATAATTCCGAGAAAGTAGCACAAGGAACGCGCCATGGCAGGCTATCTTCTGGCGATTGATCAAGGTACAACCAGCTCCCGGGCTATGATTTTTGATCAAGATAGCCGGGTGGTCGGATTAGGTCAGCAAGAGTTCCAGCAATTTTTTCCTGAGGATGGTTGGGTTGAGCATGACCCAGAAGAGATCTGGTCGTCTGTGATGTCAGTGATTGACCAAGCTCTAGAAGCGGCAGCGCTAAGCTATAGGGATATTGCGGCAATTGGCATCACCAACCAAAGAGAAACAACGGTTGTCTGGGATAGGGCAACCCATGCGCCAGTTTACCCGGCGATTGTCTGGCAGGATCGCCGGACAGATGCGGCATGCCAAGCGTTGAAGCAGGCAGGTCATGAAGCTGAAATCAATGCTCGGACAGGCCTGCTGCTCGATCCCTATTTCTCGGCGACCAAAGTTCGATGGATACTTGATCATATTGAGGAAGGTCAAAACAGGGCCGAAGCAGGTGAATTGTGTTTCGGCACGATTGACAGTTTTCTTTTATGGCGATTGTCGGGCGGCGCGGCGCATAAGACTGATGCTACCAATGCCGCGCGCACGCTGCTGTTCAATATTGAAACCCAAGATTGGGACGATCACATTTTATCGATGCTGAATATTCCCAGAGTCATGTTGCCGGAGGTGTTGGATTGCAGCGCCAATTTTGGCACCACTGATATACCCCAGATCCCAGCGAATATTCCCATCGCAGGTATGGCGGGAGATCAGCAAGCGGCACTCATTGGACAGTGTTGTTTTGATGTCGGCATGATGAAGAGCACCTACGGTACCGGCTGCTTTATGATTTTAAATACTGGGGATCAGCTGGTTCGATCGGAGCATCGGTTGCTGACTACCGTCGCTTATAGATTGAACGGCAAGGTGTGTTACGGGCTAGAAGGCTCGATTTTTATTGCCGGCGCAGCCGTTCAGTGGCTTCGGGATTCGATGCAAATAATTGCACATGCTGGCGATACGGAAGCCATCGCGGAGGCGAACCCAGACAGCCACGGCGTCTACGTGGTGCCGGCTTTCACAGGGCTTGGCGCGCCCTATTGGGACCCAGGGGCAAGGGGCGCGGTACTGGGACTCACTCGGGATTCAGGGATCAATGACATCGTGACTGCGACGTTGCAATCTGTGAGTTATCAATCTCAAGACCTTCTGGCCGCGATGACTAGCGATGGGCTCGCGCCAAAGGTGGTTCGTGTCGACGGCGGCATGATTGCCAACGATTGGATGGCGCAGAATTTGGCGGACCAATTAGGCATCGATGTTGATCGACCAGTCGTCACCGAAACGACAGCCCTTGGGGCAGCTTATTTGGCTGGTTTACAAGTTGGTCTATTTGCATCAATCGACGCGCTTACTGAAAACTGGCAATTGGACCGCCGCTTTCAGCGTAAACTACCGGCACAAGTTGCCGAAGATCGTTATGCCGGTTGGCAAGCGGCAGTGACGCGAATTAAGACTGCGTGATCAAGGCACAAATGGTATCGACGATTTGATCGGCCTCCGCCTGATTGATGATCAGCGGTGGCAGTAGGCGAATCACGCTGTCTGCAGTGACATTGATGAGCAGCTTCTGTTCGAAGGCTTGCTGAACCATTTGAGGACAAGGATGAGCGAGTTCGATGCCTAGCATGAGGCCTTTGCCGCGAATTTCTTTGACGCGATTATCCCCGGCCAGTTTTGCCTCAAAGCATGACTTAAGGTAAGCGCCCATAGTCTTTGCTTGCTTGGTAATATCCAGGCGCTCAAATTCGTCTAAAACGGCATTAGCGGCGGCGCAGGACAAAGGGTTGCCGCCGAAGGTGGAGCCGTGGTTGCCAGGCTTAAAGAGTTCGGCGGCTTTTCCGCGTGCCAAACACACCCCAATGGGCACGCCATTGCCTAAGCCTTTGGCTGTGGTGACAAGATCCGGCAGAATGTTACTGTGTTGATAACAGAAAAATTCACCTGTTCGAGCGTTACCGGATTGCACTTCGTCGATGATGAGCAGCCAGTCGTTGGCATCACAAATTCTGCGAAGGCCAGGGAGATATTCCGGATCCGGGACTTGAATGCCTCCCTCTCCTTGAATGGGCTCGACAAAGATCGCAACCACTTGATTGTTATTAGCTGCAATCTTGGCTATTGAATCAAGGTCGTTGAAAGGCACACGAAGAAATCCCGAAACCAAAGGCTCAAAGCCTGCATGCACTTTGCGGTTACCGGTTGCGGTTAGGGTCGCCATGGTACGACCATGAAAAGCTGACTCTGCAACAATAATGGTTGGGTCGGTAAATTGCTTGGTATGGCCGTAGAGCCTGGCGATTTTAATGGCGCATTCACAAGCCTCAGCGCCTGAATTACCGAAAAACATGTTATCCATGCCGGACAAGCTTGCGAGCCGTTCCGCTAAGGTTTCTTGAAGAGGGATTCGATACAAGTTCGACGTGTGCAGCAGCGCGTCGGCTTGAGCTGAAATCGCGGCCGCTACTGCGGGGTTAGCGTGGCCCAAGGCAACAACGCCCAAACCGGACAGGGCGTCAAGATAGCGATTACCCGCATCATCAATCAACCATGCGCCTTCGCCGCTTACAAACTGTACATCAGTGCGCCCGTAGGTTGGCATAACGGCGTCGTTCATGAGAGAGTCCTTGGCGTCAGTGGATGATCTAGATCGAAAGCTCAGATCTTAAACCAGTTTCGAATGCCGCTAAAGTGACGGGAAGGTCAATTGTGTTAAATGCCGTTGAACTATCTGTATTTGTTTCGCGCTGCTCAGCAATTTGCGATGAGATGGGCAATACGTTGCGGGCCTCTGCTTTCTCCCCAAACATCAAGGACCGATTAGATTTCTCCTGCGCTTTATTTGATGCTGAAGGAAAAATGCTAGCCCAAGCCGCACATGTTCCGGTTCACTTGGGAAGCATGGCTTTTGCGATGCAAGGTGTCCTTGCCAACACCGTTTTTGCCGAGGGCGATGAGTTAATTTGGAACGACCCCTTTGTTGGGGGGACGCATTTGCCAGACGTCACCTTGGTAAGACCGATTTTTATTGAGAAAAATTTGTTAGGGTTTGTTGCCAATCGGGCCCATCATGCTCGGATCGGTGCAGACACACCCGGGTCGATGCCGCTGTCAACTCACTTAGATGAGGAAGGCTTGCTTATTGCACCATCTTGGTTGCAAAAAAACGGTGAGAGAGATGAGGCTATGATGGCTTGGCTAACCAGCAAGCTGGGCGCAGACACCGCTGCAGATTTGGCTGCCCAAAGCAGCGCCAACCGTATTGGTGTGACTCGACTCGGGGCATTGATTGATTCGTTAAGCGTTCCACAATTTATAGATGCTGTTCGTCAATTAAATGGATATGGCCGAACGATGGCTAAAGCAGGTGTTCGTGAGATCCCCAATGGTTGCTATACCTTTGTGGATCAGATGGATAGCGACGGCCAAGGATCGCCTGCCTCCCAGATTCAGTTGACGGTGACGGTCAGTGACGAGCACGTTTGTGTCGATTTCTCTGGTACCTGCGGCTCGGTACCTGGCAATATCAATTGCCCGCTTACCGTTACTGCTGCTGCGGTATTTTATTCTGTGTTTTGTTTGCTGCCGCCGGGCACGCCCGCCTGTGCCGGCGCCTTTGAAGTTATCGAGATAAAAGCGGAAGTAGGCGCTCTGGTGCATGCTCAACGCCCGTCGGCAACAGCCGCAGGTAACGTGGAGACATCGATGCGCATCGTTGATTGTATGTTCGGTGCATTAGCCAAAGCGCTTCCAGAGCAAATCCCGGCAGCGAGCCAAGGAACGATGAACAATGTTGCCATGGGTGAGGTCGATCGATGGGACTACTATGAGACCTTAGGCGGCGGCACCGGTGCTGGTCCAAGTGGATCTGGCATCAGCGGCGTGCAATCGCATATGACGAACACCTTAAATACCCCTATCGAAGTCATGGAGTCTAACTTTCCGATTGAGGTGTTGTGCTATCGCGTTCGCCGGGGCTCCGGGGGCGCAGGTTTGCATCGGGGCGGTGATGGTCTTGAACGCAGCTATCGGTTTTTATCGCCCACTGAGGTGACGCTGATCACCGAGCGCAGGCACAGCGCACCTTGGGGTCTTGCTGGTGGCGATGAAGGCGCAACCGGATTAAACCTGCTGGATGATGTGGTTCTCCCGGATAAAGCGCAGCTTCGTGTTGAGGTCAATCAGGTGCTGACGATTCTGACGCCAGGCGGCGGCGGTTGGGGAGCTGCATGAAGCATCTAGACCTTGGGTGTAAAGAAAGTTGAGGCCCTTTCGTGTCAGCAACCGTAAAACAGGCTAAAATCAGGCGTCCAAAAGGAGTAAAAGGTGCGGCATGAGTGACATATTAGAGAGTATCCAACAGCAGGTAACGCAAAATCCGATTTTGATTTATATGAAGGGATCGCCCGATCAACCCCAATGTGGGTTTTCATCACAAGCGTCGCAGATGCTGATGGCCTGCGGCAAGCCCTTTGCTTATATAGATATTTTGGCGAATCCGGAGATCCGAGCCAATCTTCCTAAGTTCTCAGAGTGGCCGACGTTTCCGCAATTGTTCGTTCAGGGCGAATTGGTTGGTGGTTGCGACATTATCACCGAGATGTATCAAAGCGGAGAGCTTCAGTCGTTGATCGACGAAGTCCCTGAGCCAGATTCAGATCAAGGTTAAGTAGTGCCCCGGCGACGAGCGCTTAGTCTTCGCTTTCAGGTAGGCTCGGCGCACTCAGATCCACTGGATTCGGCCAGCGGTTCACCATGTCGCAAAATAATTCCGCCGTTTTTTCGCAATCGTAGAGGGCTGAGTGGGCTTCTTGGTTGTTGAAAGCGATACCCGCAGCAGCACATGCGCGAGCCAGCACAGTTTGCCCATAGACCAAGCCTGCAAGGCTTGCCGTGTCGAAACTTGAAAATGGATGAAACGGATTCCGCTTTAGATTGCTTCGGCCCGCTGCTTCATTCAAAAAGCCTTGATCGAATGAAGCATTATGAGCAACCACAACCGCTCTCTGACAACCCGTGCGCTTTACTTCCGCGCGGGTCGCGCTGAAGATGGCAGTGAGCGCATCTTTCTCGGGTACAGCGCCACGAAGGGGGTTATCAGGTTTGATGCCCGTAAATTCAAGCGCCGCGGCTTCAATGTTGGCCCCTTGAAAGGGCTCAACATTAAAGAAAAATTGCTCCGCAGGATGGAGTCTGCCTTTGTCGTCCATCCCAATCAAAATAGCTGCGACCTCAAGCAAAGCATCGGTACGAGCATTAAATCCCCCAGTCTCTACATCGATAACCACCGGGAGAAATCCCCGAAACCGGCGCGCAATGGGCAATTTTAGATCGGTCATGATGGCGCTACTGGCGTCTGCATCATCTGCCAACGAATGACCTCACCTCCCCTAAGTGGCATGAGCTGTTCATTTCCAAAAGGCAGCGTCTGAGGAGCGGTCCACGGTTCTTCGACTAGTGTGATCTGGCTCTGATTGCGTGCCATGCCGTAAAAATCAGGGCCGAAATGACTGGCGAAAGCTTCGAGTCTGTCCAAGTGTCCAGCGGCATCGAATACCTCTGCGTAAAGTTCGATACCCGCGTGAGCGGTGTAGCAGCCGGCAGCGCAGCCGCAGGCATTCTCTTTTTTAGACCGAGGATGTGGTGCAGAGTCTGTTCCGAGAAAAAAGCTGGGGTCACCGGAAGTTGCGGCGTCGATCAGCGCACGCTGATGGCTATCTCGCTTTAAAATGGGTAGACAAAATAAAATAGGCTTCATCCCACTGCCCAGCATATCCGTCCGATCATAGAGCAAATGGTGCGCAGTGATGGTGGCCGCAAGGTGAGGACTTTGCCCCCTGACATAGTCAACGGCCTCTCGAGTCGTGATGTGTTCAAACACAATTTTGAGTTCAGGAAACTGCCGACGAATAGGGTCTAAACTTTCGTCAATAAATCGGGCTTCCCGATCGAAGATATCGACAGTAGGATCCGTTACTTCGCCATGTATCAGCAGGGGCAGCTGGCCTTTTTGCATGGCCTCAAAAATAGGATAAAGATCGGTAATGGCGCTGACCCCAGCATCAGAATTTGTGGTCGCTCCGGCGGGGTACAGTTTACAACCTGCGACAAAATCAGCGCTGCTCGCGGCGGCAATGTCATCAATGGTGGTGCCAGGCGTGAGGTAAAGCGTCATCAAGGGTTCAAAGGCGTCCCCGGAAGGAACGCAATCAAGGATGCGGCCTCGGTAGGCTGCCGCATCGGCAACGGTGCTGACCGGCGGCGACAAGTTTGGCATAACAATCGCCCGACCAAATTGTCGAGCGACATCTTTGACGGTTTGGCAGAGATAATCGCCATCTCGCAGGTGGATGTGCCAATCATCGGGTCGGGTCAAGGTCAAAGTGCGCATCGTGAAATTGTATCACTGTTACTCTAGATCTGGTCTCTATGCAGGCAAAGGATTACCATACGGGCTGTTTTTTTGTGAGCAAGGACCTATGCCCAAGTTAAATAAAGTCGTTCTAGCCTACTCAGGCGGCTTAGATACTTCCGTCATCCTGAGGTGGCTGCAGGAAACGTATGATTGCGAAGTCGTCACCTACACCGCAGATTTAGGGCAAGGGGAGGAGTTGGAGCCGGCGCGTGAAAAAGCCGCGAGCATGGGCGTTCAAGAAATTTTTATCGATGATGTCCGAGAAGAGTTTGTCGCAGATTTCGTGTTCCCCATGTTTCGATGTAACACCTTGTACGAAGGTGAATATTTGCTTGGCACCAGTATCGCAAGACCTTTGATCGCTAAGCGATTGGTGGAAGTCGCTGCCGAGACTCGCGCCGAAGCCATTGCACACGGCGCTACTGGCAAAGGCAATGATCAAGTGCGGTTTGAATTAGGCGCCTATGCGCTAGATCCTAGCATTCAAGTGATTGCGCCCTGGCGAGAATGGGATCTGCATTCTCGAGAGGCGCTCATGGCGTTTTGTGAAAAGTATCAGATCAAGGTCGATCAAAAGCGCTCTGGTAATCAATCTCCCTATTCAATGGACGCCAATTTGCTGCACATTTCTTACGAAGGCGGCATTTTAGAGGATCCAAGCCTGGAGCCCGAAGAAGCCATGTGGTTGTGGTCTGTTTCTCCTGAAGCAGCACCCGACGAACCGTTGTATCTAGAGTTAAGTTACGAGGCAGGCGATCCGGTGGCGATTAACGGCAGGCGTCTATCACCCGCGACGTTACTCGCAGAACTCAACCGGATTGCCGGTAGCCATGGTATTGGTCGCGTCGATATCGTCGAGAACCGATATGTGGGCATGAAGGCAAGAGGGTGTTACGAAACCCCTGGCGGTACGGTGCTTTTAAAAGCCCATCGGGCCATCGAGTCGATCACCCTCGATCGCGAACTGGGACATCTAAAAGACGAACTGATGCCTCGTTATGCGAGTTTGATTTATAACGGCTATTGGTGGAGCCCAGAGCGGCTAGCCCTGCAAGCGCTAATCGATCAATCTCAGCAGCACGTCAATGGGACGGTTCGCTTAAAGCTTTATAAAGGGCAAGTCTCTGTTGTGGGGCGCAGTTCAGATCATGACAGTCTTTATGATGGCAATATCGTCACCTTTGAGGATGATGCTGGCGCCTATGATCAAAGTGATGCCGAAGGGTTCATTAAGCTCAACGCCCTTCGCTTAAAAATGGCGAGTCGTCGAACGTCGAAGACAAGATCATAGATGTCAAGATCTTAGATGTTATCAGGGGGTATCTAGCTCGTTGGCGATTTTGATACGCCTGGGATACTCGCACTGGTCAAAAACACAACAAGCGGCGCATTTTGGTGCCCGAGCCGTGCAGATATAGCGGCCATGAAGAATAAGCCAGTGATGAGCGTCCCGGATAAATTCATCCGGGATGACTTTTAGCAATTTCTTTTCAACTTGTAGAACTGTTTTGCCCGGCGCAAAACGCGTCCGATTAGAGACGCGATAAATATGCGTATCTACAGCCATTGTTGGCGCGCCAAAAGCCGTATTGAGCACGACATTAGCAGTCTTTCTGCCAACCCCTGGCAGGGCCTCGAGCGCGACTCGATCATTTGGGACAATGCCATTATGTTCTGCGAGTAAGATCTTGCAGGTTTTGATGATGTTGGCGGCTTTGGTATTGAACAAACCTATCGTTTTGATAAAGGGCTTTAATCCCTCAACACCAAGTTCGGCAATGGCAGCTGGTGTACCTGCCACCGGAAACAGCTTAGCCGTTGCCTTGTTAACCCCAACATCGGTGGATTGGGCGGATAAAATGACCGCGATGAGCAGCTGGAACGTGTCGCGGTACTCGAGCTCCGTGGTCGGTTCAGGATTTTCGTTGCGCAGCTGGGTGAGAAAGGCGACGCGTTTGTCTCGATTCATAAGCGATATCCATCAAATTTTTGAGGGCAACCAGACACCCTAACGTAATAAAAGCACCTGGCGCCAGCGCTACCAAAAGCAGCGGCGACGTGTGAATCACCATTTGAAAAGCTTCGGCCTCAGGTCCAAGTATCAGGGTCAGTCCATCAAAGAGCGTGCCTCGTCCAAGAATCTCTCTGATGCCGCTCAGCAGTGCAATCACCCATAAGAAACCTAGCCCCATCCAAAAACCATCGGCTACGGCGTGCCACCAGCGATTGCGTCTCGCAAACAGCTCGGCTCTAGCTAAAATTGTGCAGTTGGTAACGATAAGGGCGATAAACAGCCCGACCCGCTGATGCATGTCAAAGAACATCGCTTGCATGGTGAGGTCGGCGAGAGTCACCATTGTCGCGATGACCAGAATCTGCATTGGTAGACGAATATCTTCAACTAACCAGCGTCGAATCAAACTGATGACTGCATTTGAAGCGACCAAAACGCCTAATGTGATCACCCCTAGGGTGAGACCGGTAACCAGCGTTTGACTGACCGCCAACAAGGGACACAAGCCCAAAAGCTGGACGAGCGCAGGATTATCCTTCCAAAGTCCTTGGTTTGCCTGATTAATAAAACTATTCATAGGGGTAAGACGCTTTGTGCTCGAGATGCTCGAGCATGCCATTATTCAGCATGGCGATGTAGGCGCGACTGGTCACGGTAGCGCCGGTAACATGGTCGAAGTCGCCGCCCTCCCTTTGGAGTCGATAGGTATGGCTTGCTAAGCGGGTCGTCATAAATTGCTCAAGCCAAACTGAGTCGTTGTTAATGATATCGCCGATACCTGGAGTCTCTTCGTGTTCAAGGGTGGCAAGATTCAATATGGCATCGCGCAAATCTGTCGCGAGCCAGGCTGTGATGGTGCCATTGTAACCCTCGGTCGTCTCGATTTTTTGCAAATAGCCCGTTAATTCGTTGCCCTCTAGGACTCGGAACTTTGTGTTTTGGTCATTTAAAGGTTCGAGCGTTGCGGTCGAGCTTTTAACGACCTCGCGCAGAATGCGTGCTTCGTGAGCGACCTGATTTTGGACAATGATCGGGTTGGTTCCGATTGAGACTAGTCCAATGAGTAAGGCCGACAAGAGGGCTGCCGTAATGAGGGTCAGGCCAGCTGTTCTCATGATAATTGCCCCGGCGATTGCATTTGCCTTACAACGTGATCAATGAGCGGGCCGCAAGCATTAGCGAGCAGGACGGCGAACGCCAAGCCATCCGGATAAGCGCCGAAGCTGCGTATGAGGAAGGTCAACAAGCCAATCATCACGCCATAGATCAGCAGACCAACCTGAGTGTTTGGCGAGCTGACCGGATCAGTAATGATAAAAAAAGCACCTATTACGGTGGCACCTGCAAAGGCATGCAAAACTGGTGAGCCCATGCTCCCGGAACTGCCAGCGTCATAAAAGAGTAAGCTGGGGATAAGCAAACCGAGGAGCATAGCGATTGGTAAGCTTAGGGTGATGATGTTTTTGCGTAGTAGGTAGACTCCGCCGATGAGATAACCGAGCGCAATCAGTACCTGATCGCCGAATACAGACTCTGCAGATAGCCAATATTCCGCCATGGTGAGACCGGCTCGATTTCGGAGGAGATCAAGTGCTGTGGCACCCGTGTACCCGTCGGCTTGAACGAGTTGCAGCTTAATGGCGACCACAGTCTGCCAGTCGGTAACCGCAGAAGAAACCGGTACCCATTGAGACAGCGCCAGCGGCGCCGACAAAATGAGTGCGGCGTAGCCAACCATGGCGGGATTAAACAGATTTTGGCCCAAGCCGCCATAGACATATTTCCCAAAAACCAAAGCAAAGATGACTCCAAAAATGAGGTAGGTCAGGGGCAGCAACGGCGGCAAGCACAGTGCCAATAGCACGGCGGTTAGGCAGCCGCTGCTCGTTGCAACGCCGGAGGTGGGTTTTTGTGACAGCCGCTGCAGGCAGGTTTCAAGGATCAGGGCCGCGATGATCGCAACAATGACATTGATGACGATGCCGATGCCAAAGATGTAGGTCGCTAGTAAAAACCCCGGCATCAGCGCATAACCCGTATGGATCATGATCTGCTGGCTGTTCATGGCTTGCTACCAGTTTTAAGACCAGCAATCAGTGCTTGGGCGTCCTGAGCTTTTGGACGAATAATTAAGTCCGCATCATCAACCGCTAATCGTTGCTGTCGTTTCTCAAAACGAGCGAGTGTGGCAGCTGCAGCGGCAACCTCAGCGGCTCTAATGACCTCGTTTTGCTTCATAATTTTAAAGGTCTCGGTCAAGGGTAGATCGCTCGGACAGGCTTGATCGCAGAGGGTGCATTCGACACAGGCGGACAACTGCTGATGAGCTATGTGCTCGGGCGCGTCAAAGGCGAGCAACAGATGCTGGGGCTCAAGTTCCTTTGGGCAAGCGCTGACGCAGGCGCTACAAAAAATACAAGGTTCACTGAAGGTCGGTCGGGGCTGAGCCTGCGCGACTACGGAGCGTTGCGGAAGCAGGTCGATGCAGTCAACAGGACAGGGTGGTAAACAAAGCTCACAGCCAGTGCAGTCAGCCTTAATAATCGTGTGCATTTGATTTTGACTGCCGATAATGGCGTCAACCGGGCAAGCTTTGATACATAGGGTGCAACCAATACATTCGGCTTCTCTAATGCTTGCGAGCAGCGGCACAGGCTGAGGGGTTAAATCATCAGCGAGGGGTGTCACGGGTCGATTAAGCAAATCTGCAAGGGCTTCGATAACGGTCTCGCCGCCCGGGGGACATCGATTGATTGCCTCGCCAGCTGCTATGGCTTTTGCGTAGGGTCTGCAACCAGGATAGCCGCATTGCGCGCATTGGGTTTGGGGAAGCGTTTGCTCGATTCTAGATTCAAGAACGTTGATGTCTGCAACAAAATGTTTGCGAGCAAGATAGACGATAACAATGGTTAGCAGGGCGCAACCTGCCAGGGTAAGCAGGTATGAGGTGATCATACGAACTGCATCGCGGTAAAACCTGAAAATCCCAAAGCGATAAGACCGGCGGTAATCAGGTTGATAGCCGCTCCCTGGAAGACTTTAGGCACGTTCAAACGTTGTTGATGCTCTCGGAGGGCAGCAAACAAAAGTAGTAGTAGTCCAAAGCCCAGGCTAGCACCTAGGCCCAGCGCTAAAGCTTCGATCAGAGATTGGCTTTGCCGCGCGTTGATGAGCGCGACGCCCAGCACCATGCAGTTTGTCGTAATCAGCGGGATATAAACGCCTAAAAAAGCATGAATCAGGGGTTGGGTTGCGCGGATCACAATTTCCATCAGTTGTACCAAGGCTGCAATAACCATAATGAAGACCAATATTCGCAGGCTTGTTAAACCAAAGGGTTGCAGGAGGTAATGTTCTAGTAAATAAGACGCGCCGGCACTGAGAGTGAGCACAAATAGGGTTGCGCCGGCGAGCCCCAGAGCGCTTTCAAGTCTTTGGCTAGCGCCTAAAAATGGACACAAGCCGAGAAATTGCACAACAACGAAATTGTTGACGAAGATTGCAGCGAAGAGCACCGTCAGGGCTTCTATGAACATGTAAATTAGCTAACTTTCATACCCGGTTTGGCGCCGGCGTCGGGATGTATCAAAAAAATCTCCTCGCCGCCTGGCCCGGCAGCGAGCACCATGCCTTCTGAGGTGCCAAACTTCATTTTACGCGGCGCTAGGTTTGCGACTAAGACCGTAAACTTCCCTTTAAGATCTTCGGGTCGGTATGCCGATTTTATCCCAGAAAACACAGTTCGCTCGTGATCACCCACGTCTAGGGTCAGTGCGAGCAGCTTGTCAGCGCCTGCCACAGCTTCAGCCTTGATGATACGAGCAACTCTGAGATCTACCGCCGCAAAGGTATCGATGTCGATTGTTGCTGGGGTCGACGGCCACACTGGCTCGGAAGCCGCAGGGTCGGCGTTGGCCCGTTCTTTGGTGAGGATGGCTTCGACCTGAGCGGTATCTATGCGCTCGATCAAGGCTTTGAAGGGCGAAATGCTATGATCTTCTAGTAGCTGTTTATGATCTTCCCAAATAAGCGGTGGTACATTCAAAAAGGCCTCAGATTGCTCGGCAAAACTCGGTAAAACAGGCTTCAGATAGAGCGCCAGAAGCCTAAAGAGATTAATGCCATCGGCGCAAACAGCTTCTGCTTGGTCCCGCGTTTCTGCCTGTTTGATTAACTGCCAAGGTTGTTGCTCTGCAATAAACTGATTGGCTTGGTCAGCGAGAGACATGATGACGCGCATCGCTTTGCTGTACTCGAGCGTCTCGTAATATTCGCTGATTTCGTGAGCAGCAGATTGAAAGGTTGCCAGTAGAGGTGTGCCGGTACTCCGGCGAATTTGCCCCTCAAACTGTTTGTTAATGAATCCAGCGCATCGGCTAGCGATGTTGGCGACTTTGCCGACAAGATCGACATTCACCTTTTGCACAAAATCTTCGAGGTTCAGGTCAAGGTCAGCGACGCTGCTGTTGAGCTTGGACGCAAAGTAGTAGCGAAGGTAGCCCGCGGGGAGCACGTCTAGGTAGGTTCTGGCATTGATAAAGGTGCCTTTGGATTTCGACATTTTCTCGCCATTGACGGTTAGAAAGCCGTGGGCATGAACCTTTGTTGGCGTTCTGAAATCCGCGACATGAAGCATTGCTGGCCAAAATAACGCGTGGAAGTTAATGATGTCCTTCCCGATAAAGTGATGTACCTCAGCTTTAGAGTCGGGTCGCCAAAAATCCTCAAACGCAAGTCCGTTGGCATTGCAATACTGCAAGCAGGCTGACATGTAGCCGATCGGCGCATCAAGCCAAACATAAAAATATTTGCCCGGTTCGTCAGGAATTTCAAAACCAAAGTAGGGTGCGTCTCTTGAGATATCCCAATCTTGCAGACCTGATTCAAGCCACTCCGCAAGTTTGTTGGTGACAGCAGGGTGTAAGGCACCACTTTGGGTCCAGTGCGTTAAAAATTCTGTATGGCGGGATAATGCAAAAAAGATATGTTCCGAAGTCTTTACTTCAGGAACAGCGCCAGAGAATTTAGAGATGGGGTTGATCAGGTCGGTGGCTGCGTAGGTCGCGCCGCAGGCATCGCAATTATCACCGTACTGATCTGGAGCTCGACAATTGGGACAGTTGCCTAGCACAAAGCGATCTGCGAGGAAGAGCGACTTTTCAGCATCAAATAACTGGGCGACATCGGACTTTCTAATGTTGTCAGAATCCCGCAGGCGTTCGTAGATGGTATTGGCCAATTCACGGTTTTCAGATGAGTGGGTGGTATCGTACCAGTCATGACTGATGTCGAATGCGCCAAAATCGGCTTTGTGCTCCTCGGTAATTGCGAGCGTGTAGGCCAAAGGGTCTTGTCCGGCGGCATCAGCGTTTAACATCACAGCCGTGCCATGGACATCATCTGCACAAACGTAGATGCACTCATGTCCCTGCATCCGCTGGAAGCGTACGAAGATGTCGGTCTGAATATGTTCGAGCATGTGGCCCAAATGGATTGCACCATTGGCATAGGGCAGGGCGCTGGTCACCAGTAAACGTCGCTGGTCGGTCATGACGGTCTTCGATCTGAAAGCCGCAAGTTTAGCCGATTGCCGAGATTGGCGATAGCCGTGATCGCTAGATACTCCGCTGAAACTCAGAGAAGTCGCGGGATTTTCTCGGCAGCTAGAGGTACAATTCGCGTTTTCTAGGGTAGTGAGAGAGGCTGTGCCAGAAGAGCTTAAAAGTGCTGCATCGAAGATTGTAGGCGTCAATCAGATTATCGCTGTGGCTTCAGGAAAGGGCGGCGTTGGCAAGTCGACGGTTGCGACCAACTTAGCGGTCGCACTCATGCAGGCTGGTCATAAGGTTGGCTTGTTGGATGCGGATATTTATGGCCCTAGTCAAGGCGCACTTTTTGGCTTGCCCAGCGATACGCGTCCCGATGTCGTCGATAATCAACTGGTCCCGGTGGTTGGCCACGGGGTTCATTGTATGTCGATGAGTTTTTTGGCCTCGAGTAAGACTCCAGCGATCTGGAGAGGCCCGATGGCCAGCGGAGCGCTGCAGCAGATGCTCTCGCAAACAGCGTGGCCGGGCCTGGATTATCTTGTTATCGACATGCCGCCAGGGACCGGGGATATCCAGCTGACCCTCGCCCAGCAAGTTCCCGTGTCGGGCGCCGTGATTGTGACAACGCCGCAAGATATCGCATTGTTGGACGCCCGCAAGGGCATCGAAATGTTTCGTAAAGTCGCTGTGCCCGTGCTTGGCATGGTTGAGAATATGAGTCAGTTTATCTGTCCAAGCTGCGGAGAAGCCGCAGATATTTTTGGTTCAGGGGGCGGTGAGCGAGTTGCAGCAGAATATGCGGTGCCGCTGCTGGCTCAAATACCGCTGACCGCAGAAACACGCGCGCGGTCAGATGCGGGCGAACCGGTAGCGCTGGATTCTGAGTCAGCAGTAGGCCGCGTCTTTGCTAATCTTGCAGCAGCCACTTTGGGCCAATTGACGCAAGCAAAGGGCCCTACCGCGCCGATCATTTCGATTGTGGATGACTGACCGGTTTAATCATGCGCTGGGCGTTCGCTCAGATCGCCAGGACTAGCAACAAGGAGTATGTGATGGCCATTAAATCAGATGGTTGGATTCAGCGAATGGCATCAGAGATGGGCATGATTGAACCCTTCGAGCCAGAACAGGTGCGCACGGTCAATGGTCAGCGAGTGATATCTTTTGGTACCTCGAGTTACGGGTATGACGTACGTTGTGCCGACGAATTTAAGGTATTTACCAATATCCACTCGGCGACTGTGGACCCTAAAGCCTTCGATGAAAACAGTTTTGTTGACGTCAAAAGCGATGTTTGCGTGATTCCACCCAACTCTTTCGCGTTAGCGCGTACCGTTGAATATTTTAGAATTCCGAGGAGCGTACTCACGATTTGTTTGGGCAAGTCAACCTACGCTCGCTGCGGAATTATTGTGAATGTAACGCCCCTAGAACCTGAGTGGGAGGGCCATGTGACTTTAGAATTTTCTAATACCACGACGCTGCCTGCGAAAATATACGCCAATGAGGGGGTCGCTCAAATGCTATTTTTTGAAAGTGATGAGATTTGCCAAACCAGTTATTTAGATCGGGGTGGTAAATATCAGGGGCAAACGGGTGTTACGCTGCCGAAGGCGTAAATCTAGGGCAACCTGTCGTCAGCGCGTTTGTCGCTATTATTGGCCGCTTGATGAGTGCAAATTAGTAGCCGGCCCAGTCAGTGGGAACCTGTTGTCAAAAACGGCCCTTAAAAACCCAGCGTCACGAACCGAGCGCTGAAGTACATGATTCCTAAACCAATGTCTGGCCGGTCGCGGCGACGCAGGGTCGAGCCAAGATTGTTGATTAAAAAATCGCAAAAAAAACGTGGCTGGTTGGTGGCAGAGCGTGCGCCTAAGGCGGGGTTAAGCCTGCGGCTAAGGCTTTGGGTCGCTACGGGATGAAGCTGTAATGGCGCTGTCTTCGATGAAGGCTTTTTCAAGCATGAGTGAAAAACCTTCGCCTTCGTCGTCGGTTTGCTCGAAGCGGATCAACATGAATTCAAGGTCCGGTGCTAGGAATAGCCGGGTTTTACGCCCTGGCCGATCATTAGAGCGAATAACTTCATAAGTGCGGATCGACCCAAGGGGTGTGGACAGATCGGTCTCGGCCAAGACGGTAAATTCGTAAAGCTTAAGGGTTCCCTCATCCTGAACGTTGTATCGATAGGTGGTACCGAGATTGATTGTTGGTCCTGTGTTAAGCAGGTCAATCTGAAGCTGGAACTGATAAAGTAAGCGATCAGAGATGTTTGGGGCAGTTAATGGCCAAGAGACCTCCGTGTCTGGATTAATCAGCAGAGATTTTGTCCAATCGAAATTAAGCCGGAGGTTCTTATTCTTGCCTAGGCCTGTTCTGTCATAGCGGTAGAATAAGGGTCTGGCGCTGGTATCCGTCAGGGTAAAGTCAGACTGTTCCTCGAGCTTTGCAAAAATACTGAGCGCAGAGGACGATAAGGTGTACAAAGGTTGTTCGCCTTCGGCCTCCACCAAGGTAAATTCACGGATTCCGGTAGCGCTAATCGGTAGACCTTTATAATCGGCTTTGTAGATCACTTTAAAGGGTCGGGGATGAGGCCCATTGTTGAGTTCGGTAGCTTGCAGGCTGATAGGTACCAGGCACACCAGTATGAGCACCTGTTGCAGCAGAGCTTTGATGTCCCCACGGCAGCGGTGTAATGGGTATCGACGCTGATTTGGTCGTGGGCCCATGAGTCTGCGGCGCATTAGGTCTATAATGTTGTTTGGGTGATATAACATAGCGAATGGCAGTCCATAGCGTCGTCGCAAAAGATCTTGGGCTTTAGGGGTAAGAATGCGTCAGGCATATAAAAGTTCCCTCAGTTTACTGCTTTTCTTGGTAAGCGTCGCGCCTGCCTGTTTTGCACTGTTTGTAGACGACCTTTATTTGGCGAGTGTCCCAACCAACTCCCAGAGCGACGAACAGCGACGAGCCGACGCCAAAGCGGGGCTTGCTCAAGTGCTGATCAGAGTGTCCGGTACCGAGTCAGTGGTCAATCACCCATTGGTCAAGACAGCGCTGAAGTCGCCTGAACGATACTACTCAGAATTTAGCTATATCGAAGAAGGCGCGAAAACCGAAGCAGCCGGTGAGGGCTTGTCAGCCTCTGTTTCGGATCCGAGGAACGTCGCAGAGGAACCGTCGCCCGTTGATGAGAAAGACCTTGTACGCCTGACCGCCGACGGCTTGCCTGGGAGGCAAGTTATGCGGATTCGATTTGAACCGAGCCTAGTAGCGCAATTGCTCAAACGGGCCGAATTGCCTGTTTGGGGTAGTAACCGACCTTCGGTTTTGGCATGGATTGCCTTGAGTGGCCCGGACGGTCGAGAAGTGGTTGGTGAGGCGTTAACCCAGCCTTTTGCCAAACGCCTTCGGGCGATCGCAGAAGCCAGAGGCGTACCGATCTTCTTGCCTGTCTGGGATTTAGAAGACCGCCGTGACATTTCTGTTGCCGAGATTTGGGGTCGATTTCTCGATCGCTTGGAGCAAGGCTCGGTTCGTTACTCTCCGGATAAAATCCTAGTTTTTCGAGCCGAATCGCCTTTCTTGGGTGAATGGCAGGGAGACTGGTCTCTTGGCGGGCAAGGCCAATGGCGGGGCGGTAGTGTTACAGCTGAGTCCGAAGAGGCATTAGCTGAGGCCCTTGTTGACGCACTCGCTCGGTTATTGAGTGATCAGTATGCGGTGACGTCTTTTAGATCAGAAATCACGCTTACAGTGGAAGGGTTAACGGATCTGGCAAGTTACGCCGAGGTCGCAAAATATTTGACCGGTCTTGGGCAAATGATAAGTGTTCAGCCCCGGGCGCTTACCGACGATATGGTGACCTTTACGGTCAAATCTGAAGGCGATATCCAGCAAATGATGGATGTGATTGCGCTAGACCGAGCGTTGAGCTTATTGAGAGCAGATCCTCAAGCCGGAACGCTTTGGTATCGCTGGGCACCTTAGAGCGGTTTGATGACTAACCGAGGAGCGTGACATGAACATATCCGCTAGACTGATTTTGCTGCTTGCCCTAGGTGCTGGGCTTTTAGTCGTGTTTGATTTGCTCAGCCCAATCATGACACCTTTTTTTCTTGGCGCATTATTTGCCTACCTTGGCGATCCTTGGGTGGATCGGCTTGAGGCGTGGGGGTTGGGACGCGCGTTTGCCTCAGCACTGGTGTTTCTTTTGATCGCTGGCTTATTCACTTTGCTTTTGGTGATGTTGATTCCCTTGCTGGCCCAAGAGGCGAGCGACTTGCTCAGTGGGCTCCCTGACACTTTGGCATGGCTGCAGGAACGGCTAATGCCTTTACTGACTCAGTGGATCGGGGTCCAGGTGGGTGCGCTTGATGTCAGAGGCTTAGCCCAAGAATATTTAGGTCAATGGCAGCAGTCGAGTGATGTGCTGGGCTACGTTTTGGACCAGTTAACGGCGTCCGGTAAAGCTATTTTTAGCGCCATGATGACCCTTGCGCTCACGCCGGTAGTCGCTTTTTATCTCATGCGGGACTGGGACATCATTACCCAGCGACTAGATGCCTTGGTGCCGCGTCCTGGGCTTAAGGTCACCAGAGCGCTGGTGAAATCAGGCGATGATATGCTGGCGGCATTTATCCGCGGACAACTCTGGGTGATGATTTTACTTGGGCTGTTCTATTCGATTGGCCTAGGTCTACTGGGCATCGAGATGGCACTGATTATCGGGTTGATTGCCGGTCTCGCCAGTATCGTGCCGTATTTAGGCTTTATCTTAGGTCTGACCCTAGCGTCTGTTGCGGCAGCTTATCAATTTCAAGATTGGCTGCATCCTGCTTATGTGCTCGGCGTGTTTGTTTTAGGGCAGATTTTGGAAGGTAGTTTCCTTACGCCATGGCTTGTTGGCGATCGTATCGGGCTGCATCCGGTCGCAGTGATCTTTGCAGTTCTAGCCGGTGGGCAGTTGTTTGGCTTTGCTGGCGTGCTCCTGGCGCTACCTGTTGCCGCAGTACTGATGGTTTTGGTTCGATTTTTCCTGCAGCAATACTTGCAGAGCGCTTGGTATCAAGGCGATGCCAGCGATCCAATGAGCGAAGCCTTGGAGTCATCAGCGAATGATGCGAGCAGTTCTGAAGATAGTGCGGCACGACTCGGGAGCGCTGATTCCGCCGAAGAAGAGACTCCGACAAGTACGATGAACGACGATCGAAAGGATGACCTAGTTCCTGCTAAGCCAGTCACCGATGAGGGAGGCGCCTCGGTGTGATGGCGCAGTTAACTTTCGAGTTCCGATTACAACGGAACTTGACCCTTCAGCGATACGAGGGTGATTTAGGTCCGCGCGCGCTATCGGTTTCGCCCGAGCCCTTGTGGATTAGTGGCGTCCAAGGATCGGGTAAAACCCATTTACTCCAGGGATTATGCCATCAGAGGGAGCAGGAAGGCGGTCGTGTATTCTATCTGGCGCTCGATTCAAGGGACTTAGCGCCAGAGGTGCTGAGGGATCTTAGGTCATTTGATGTGCTTGCATTGGATGGTTTAGACCACATTTTGGGCGAGGAACCATGGGAGTTGGCACTTTATGATTTGATTAACCATTTGGCAGCTGATGGCGCAACTTGGTTAGTGATGGCGTCGCAAGTACCGCTGCCGGAGGCAGTGTTTGCGCTACCAGATGTTGCCTCTAGGTGTCGGGCTATGCACTGGTTGCAGGCTGGGCAACTCAGCGATTCGGAGAAGCGTCGAGTTTTGATGCGATTCGCGGATGAGAATAGCTTGCCAATGCCCGACGAGGTATTGCAGTTTTTATTGGATCGATCGCCGAGAGAAATCGGCATGCTGATCAATACCCTGACGCAGTTAGCTGACGAGAGTCTACGAGCACAAAGACGGCTGACGATACCTTTTGTCAAAGAGGTTCTAAGATTCTGATGATGCGAATCGCGTTTACAGGCGGGGGTACGGCCGGTCACGTCAATCCAAATTTAGCGTTGATTGAGGCGGCGGGGGATCGAGACTGTCGCTGTTACTATATAGGGTCCACAAATGGCATCGAAGCGGATCTAGTGTCTGCTCGAGGGATCCCGTTTTTTGGAATCGCATCTGGAAAACTTAGGCGTTACTTTGCTTGGCAAAATTTTATTGACCCGATCAAAATCGTTTGGGGTTTTTTTCAGGCGCTGCTGATCTTGCTGCGCCAACGACCCGCTGTACTTTTCTCAAAGGGCGGGTTTGTCGCGGTGCCGGTGGTCTTGGCCGCAGCCTTGCTGAGAATTAAAATTGTCATTCACGAATCGGATGTCTCACCGGGTTTAGCGAATCGCCTGAGCGCGCCCTTTTGTCATTGGGTTTGTCTAAACTTTGAGGAAACGCAAAAGCAGTTTAGACATCGATACACCCGGGTAACGGGCACGCCGCTGAGGGCCGGTCTCAAAGTAGCCGATGCCGACCGGGGGCGCGCATGGTTGGCGTCGCACAAAGGTATGCAATCTACGCAGCCGCTGCTTTTGGTTGTTGGCGGTAGCCTGGGTTCCCGGGCGCTCAATGCGTGCATTCGAACGGATTTGCCTGAACTGACTGCCCGGTTTCAGGTTGTGCACGTGGTAGGCAAGCATGCCATCGACCAAAATCTACTGGACTATCCCGGCTACATCCAGTTTGAGTATCTAGATGAACCCTTCGGCGATGTGTTGGCTGCCGCAGACCTGGTCGTTTCAAGAGCGGGCGCTAACGCGATTTACGAGCTCTTATGTTTTCATAAACCGCAACTGTTGATTCCTCTGCCGGCAACGGCCAGCCGGGGGGATCAGATCGAAAATGCGGCGTTATTTACTGACAAAGGTTATGCCTTGGTAGTGCGAGAGGAAGCATTGGGACCGGGCGACTTAGCGGAGTCGGTTGAAACGCTGTGGGCAGACAAAGCGTTTTATGTTGAACGCCTGAGGGCATTTCACCCGCCAGATAGCGTCAGCCAAATATGGCAAGTCATTGATGATGCCGCAGCCAAGATCGCTGCAAAATAGGCAGAAAAGCGTCTAAAACGGCTCTTGTTTCAATTTGTTTTGAAGGTCGTCAAACCGGTATGCTGCAGGTAAGGGCAGGTAAGGGCAGGCAAGGGCAGGTAAGGCTGATTCGATAGCCTAGCAACGCAACAACGGGCCGCAATTGAGTCGTGATCTCGAGGGAAAACCGTGAAGGCGGTATCCGGCAAGAACCCTGATCACCGCTGATGGGGCGCGTACGCTGCGTTTTACGAGGGGCGACCAAGAATGACAAGAGGAGCTGTAATGAATAAGTTGAAACTCAGACAAGCGCTGGAACTTGCAACCAGTATTTGCATTGGGTTCATGAGCCTGTCGATCTTAGCCGATCCGCAAGACAAGATGCTCGCCGGTCTCAATGAAAAACAACCGCAATATGCAGACATTGCAATGCAAATTTGGGATTTTGCTGAAGTCGGCTATCAGGAGCATCGAAGCAGTCAGCTGTTGCAGGACACGCTCGCGGCTGCAGGGTTTGAGATTGAGCGGGCTGTTGCCGACATTCCGACAGCTTTTGTGGCGAGTTTTGGTCAGGGTAAACCGGTGATTGGGATTTTGGCAGAGTTTGATGCATTGCCTGGTATATCTCAATCGGCGGAACCCGTTCGGCAGGTAATCCCGGGCAAAGTGGCTGGCCATGCCTGCGGACATCATTTATTTGGGGCTGGTTCGACCGCAGCGGCGATTGCGGTAAAAACCTGGTTAGCGGAAAGCAATCACAAAGGTACGATCAGACTTTTTGGTACGCCGGCGGAAGAAGGTGGTTCAGGTAAGGTTTACATGGTGCGTGCGGGTCTATTCGATGATGTCGATGCGGTGCTGCATTGGCACGCGGCAGATCGAAATTCAGCCAATGCCGGCACGACGCTAGCGAACAAGTCTGCTCGGGTGCGATTTTCAGGCATCTCATCCCATGCAGCGGCAGCGCCGGAGAGAGGCCGTTCGGCTCTGGATGGCGTTGAGGCCATGAATTATATGGTTAACCTCATGCGTGAACATATTCCTGAGTCTGCACGGATTCACTACGTCATCACGCAAGGTGGAGAGGCACCTAACGTGGTCCCAGATTTTGCGGAGGTGTACTATTATGTTCGCCATCCAAGTGCCGAGGCTCTAGTGGGTATTTGGGATCGTGTGATCAATGCCGCCCAAGCGGCCGCTCTGGGCACGGGCACGACGGTGAGCATTGAAACCATGCATGGCAATCATGCGGTGTTGCCTAACGAAGCATTAGCAAAAGTCATGCACGGAAGTCTGTCTCGGGTAGGCGGTTACTCGATGACCCAGGCCGAGCAGCAATTTGCTCGGACACTGGCTGAAAGTTTTGGTGATGGGCACGCCATGCTTGGTCTTGAGACTGAAGTTCAACCTTTGCGTTTCGCACAAGGCAAAGGTTCAACGGATGTCGGTGATGTTAGCTGGGTAGTGCCAACAACGGGTTTAAACACAGCGACTTGGGTGCCAGGCACCGCGGCGCACAGTTGGCAAGCGATTGCTGCCGGCGGCACATCGATTGGTGTCAAAGGCATGATGGTAGCCGCCAAATCGTTGGCGCTAACAGCGCAAACACTGTTAAGCAATGAGCAGGCACTCAAAACCGCTCGGGCGGAGTTCAATCGGCGCCGAGGCCCAGATTATGTCTACCAAGCCTTGCTGGGCGATCGAGCACCGCCCCTGAACTACCGTAATACAAGCCAATAAAGCATCGCTGAAAAGCTGAGTTAGTGCCTCAAGGGTAGCAACTTTGTGTGATAGTGTTATACTTATGTAATACACTATGACAGAGAGCGCCTAAAAGATCGAATGAAAGCGTTTAATCCTATAAGTAGGGTTCTGCTCGCGGGCCGGGGTGCGGTTGGATCATGACCCTGACTTGGAATGATAAAGAGCCAATCTACGTTCAGATCCATGCTTACCTTGCGGAAATGATCTTAGCTGGCTTAATTGCGCCGGGGGAGGCCTTGCCTTCTGTCAGGCAAGTTGCCGTCGAGCAGCACGTCAACCCGATCACGGTGTCTAAGGCGATGCAGTTACTGGTTGAAGATGGCGTTGCGGTAAAGCGTCGGGGATTGGGGATGTATGTGGCCGATAATGCGGCATCTATCTTGCGGTCGCAGATGCGTGCCAGATTCTTGAGCCAGGAATGGCCTGGGATTTTACATCGCTTGTCCTTACTCGAGTTATCCCTAACAGATTTAATGAAGGAGCCGTCATGACACCCTTGGCAAAAATACAGGACGTGCGTAAACGCTATGGACAGACTTGGGCGCTTGATGGCGTATCCTTTGAGGTCCCTCAGGGGGCAGTGCTTGGTTTAATTGGACCCAATGGGGCAGGTAAGACGACGTTGCTCAAAGCCATGTTAGGTTTACTGCGGTTTGAGGGGGATATTGATCTCCTCGGGCGCTCACCACGCCGGTTCAGGCACGAGTTGATGCGATCGGTGGGTTACATTTCTGACGTTGGAATATTGCCCCGATGGATGCGGGTGGACCAACTGATTCGATACTCGGCGGCAGTACATCCTAATTTTTCAGAGCAAGTGGCCCGAGATATTCTGTCAAAAACAGAAGTGTCGACCAAAAGTCTGATCAAAGCGCTATCGAAAGGCATGATGACTCAAGTCCATTTGGCATTGGTGATGGCAATGGATGTGAAGCTCCTAATTCTTGATGAGCCAACGCTGGGATTGGATATTGTTTATAGGAGCCGGTTTTATGAGCAAATCCTTCAGGAATTTTTGACGGAGGATCGATCTTTAGTCATAAGCACCCATCAAGTCGAAGAAATCGAATCGCTGCTCACCCATTTGGTACTGATAGATCAGGGGAAGGTCCGCCTTTGCGAGGCCATGGATTGTGTTTACGAGCGATTTACAGCCGTTGATGTGGCAGCGTCAGAGCTCGCATCAGCTCGAAGCTTGTCGCCAGTTTCAGAGAAAAACGCTTTAAAAGGCGCAACGTTTATCTTTGATGGCGTTGAAGAAACGCAATTGCAGGCGCTTGGAACTTGTCGTCGGCCGGGGGTTGCGGAATTGTTTGTATCCATTATGGGTAGAGGTTAGCCACCATCGGTTGCGCTCCAATCGTCAACTTATTCTTCGTTCAAAATAGGGAATGAAACATTACTATGATTAAAGCAAAAACCTTTTTGGCTATCGCCCAGCGCGAGCTCTGGGAGCATCCGAACTTAATTTGGCGAATACCTTTGGGCTTAGGCTTATTATTTGTTTTCCTGGCAGTGTGTTCAGTAGTGTTTGGTTTTAACTATTTGGGCGATATCAACGCAGAAGTTACGGTCGATGTCGTAGGTGGCAGTGACTTAATGACCGTTGGCGATGGACCCGGACAAGCCCTATCGACTTTTTTTTGTTTTGCATTTTTTTTGCTGAGCCAACTTATTGCGCTTAACTACCTTTTGGGTACGCTGTATCAAGAACGTAAAGATCGCAGCATTCTTTTTTGGAAGTCGCTACCGGTCTCCGATCTAGACGTCGTTCTCAGCAAATTGATCGTTGGCGTCGTCCTGGTCCCAGTGGTTTATTTACTACTGGCATGGATGACATCGCTATTGGTGGCTTTGTTGCTTTGGTTAGGATTGTCGAGTGTGATGAGCGATGGGATGTCTTTTTCTGAGCTGTTTTTCGCTGCGGTTTACGGTGGGTTTGAGTGGTTTGTCATCGTCTGTAAGCAAATGATTTGGGGCCTGCCGTTTTTCCTATGGGTGTTATTGGTGTCAGGTGTGGTTAGCAGTCAGCCTATCTTGTGGGTATTGGGCATCCCTTTGGTGGTCATGATTATTGAAAACATTGCGTTTCCCCAATCTGTCATCAGTGATTGGTTTTGGGCTCACGCAACGCCCTGGCCGCTAGGCGGTGAAGCTCAGAGTTGGGAGCCCCTAAGTGGTGCAAGTTTGGTGGAGTCTGTTGTAATTGTTCTGACAAGTTTAATATTGTTTGTTATTGCGGTTGTAAGCAGGAGACACTTCAATGAAATTTAATCGACTGGTGACTGCGGTATTAATCGTTTTTGCCTTGGCAGGTCTCGCCTATTTGGATTCTCCTAGCCCAATAGATCAGATCGAACGCATCACACAAGCGTACGAGCAAGGCCAGATATCGCTAGAAACCCTCGGAGAGCTCAGACGATTTTTCCTTGAGCAACAATTGCGATAAGTCTTCGGCGCGCAGAGTTCTGTCAAAGGTTTTACCTTGAACATTCTAGGTGGGCTGTTGAATAGGTGATCTTTAACGTTCTTGATTACGTTGGGCCTACCTAGAAAAACCCAAAGGACCGTAAAAAGAATAAACCTAATCAATCCTATAAGGGCGGTGTACAATAAGGCCGTTTTTATTTGGACACTAGTCTATGTTTCAGGTTTTGACACTAAACAATATTTCGGAAAAAGGATTGCGGCGTTTTGATAGCGAGCAGTTCGCGCTATCGGATTCCCAGAATCTGCCTCAGGCGATTTTACTGAGAAGCTTTAAGTTAACCGAGGCCCATGCAACTGAGGGACTGCTGGCGGTAGGTCGGGCTGGCGCCGGCGTCAACAACATTCCAGTTGCTGAATTTACCGAGCGCGGGATCGTGGTTTTCAACACCCCTGGTGCCAACGCCAATGCGGTCAAGGAGTTGGTCGTTGCAGGGATGCTATTGTCCCAGCGCGGAGTCGTTCAAGGTATCGATTTTGTCTCGAAGTTAGACGGCCAGTCCGATAAAGCCGCATTAAATAGCGAAGTTGAAGCAGGCAAGAAAGCCTTTAAAGGTTCAGAGCTTAAGGGGCAAACGTTAGGTGTGTTGGGCCTTGGGGCCATTGGCTCTATGGTCGCAGACGTGGCGCTGGCGCTAGGTATGGACGTGATCGGTTTTGATCCTGCGTTATCGGTGGATGCAGCCTGGCGGTTATCTAGCCGAGTCCAGAGAATGAGCAGCATTGAAGCACTGTTTGCAAAAGCGGATCTAGTGACCTTGCACGTTCCGGCTTTGCCTTCGACGCAGGGGCTTGTGAATCAGGCTCTGTTATCGCATACCCGTCCGGGCACTGTGCTGCTGAATTTTGCACGAGGCGAAATCGTCGATACAGCGGCTGTTAAAGCAGCGCTAGAAACAGGACAATTATCCCATTACATCTCCGATTTTCCTGACCCAGAATTGTTCGATGTACCTGGTGTGCTGGCAACGCCACATTTAGGCGCCAGTACCGATGAAGCCGAGGAAAATTGTGCGGTCATGGCGGCAGATCAGCTGATTGATTTCTTGATCAATGGCAATATCAAAAATTCGGTGAATTTCCCCAACTTATATTTGGAACGAAGTCCGGTTGGATCAAGGATCGCCCTATCTAATCGTAACGTGCCCAGAATTCTTGGTCAGGTGCTGTCAATTTTAGCCGATCAAAATATCAATGTGATCGATATGATCAATAAGAGCCGCGATGAGATCGCTTACAATTTGATCGATATCGAGGGGGAGCCATCAGCAGAGGTTTTGGCTGAGCTGGCGGCGGTCAGTGATGTCATCAATGTGCGACTCTTGTGATCTAAGGGGTTAGAGCATTCAAGAAACGGTCGGGTCGGAGTAACTGAAGATGGTCGCGAGGCAAAGGGCTTGGGACGCCGACTACCTGGCTTGTTATGGCCTCTGCGGCGAGCGGGCCTAGCGTCGCGCCGTGAGATCCAAGGCCCATTAAGACCATTAACCCAGAAGCATCCGTGAGACCTGGCGCTAGCTTGGTAGATGAGGCAAGGTTTTTAAGCGCACCGATCGGTAGCCTGCCAACCACTGGCGTCCGATCTGGTAGGGCAATCCGATAACCTTGGTGAGCGCGTCTTAGCAGAATTTTTTGGTCCCCAACGAGCTCAGTTAATCGCTCTAGAAGGCTTTGAGTGCGAAATGCCTCGCCTAAATCAGGCGTGCCCTCTGGTCGATAAGTACTACCAATTAAATAAGTCGATTCCCCTAAAGGGGTAATGCTGAGATCCCCGATCAAGGGGCCTGGTAGGGGCTGCAGGGTCTCGACGACAATACTTTGTCCGTAAATTGATTTCAGGGGCAATCGGCAGAGCGCCACTGAGCCTTGGCCAGTGGCAAGGATGGTAACCGCTGCCGGCGCACAACGCTGGTCGGTGGCATTTAATAGTTCTAGATTAGAGTCGTGAGCTTTAAAGCCAATGATCTTTGCGCGCAGCGTCTCAACAAGCTCGGTCGGTCGCCAAGTGCCGGCTTGATGATAAGCAAAAGCGCCGTCCTCGTGAGAAAGATAGTCCGCAGGAAGTAGTTGGCTTAGTCGCGCCATTTTCTGGGTTTTCTGCACATTGGTGCTCTGCCAATACAATGTAGTCTGATCTAGGTTGCTCAGGTTGTTTAGAGCAAAGTAGTTGGCGGCAATAGCAAACTCAGACTGCCGGTCGCGATCTAAAGATATTTGAGGATAGATATTGAATACTGGTTGGTTTGAAGCGCCAGGATGGTTAGGGTCGGCGAAAACCGTTGGTTTAAGTCCAAACCGATCAAAACTGCGCACTAAAAACTGGGCTGCAATGCCAGCTCCGACAATTTGCGTGAGCGGCTTTAAAAAACGCTGTCCTCGCCATTGTTGAGGCGCACTGGCAAACAGCATTGATCTTTTGTGGCCAAATCCTGAACGTTTCTCGATGCTAAAGCCTGCGGCTTTGAGCCCTTGTTTGACGGTGCCAGCAACGGAGTAACTGCTCACGGTCGCGCCAGGTTGTGCAAGGGTTTGCAGGGCATTGAACACAAATGGATTAAACAATGCGGGATTAGAACTTGGTTTAAAGCCATCGAGATAGAACGCGTCAACCTTAGCGTCTAGACGCGGTAAAGCTGTCGTGGCATCTTCAAAAATCAACGTAAGTCGAACGTTCTGCTCAAGCCATACGACGTACCATCCTTCAAGCTGTGGCGGATAGATAGATAACAGGCGCTGCCAACCCTCGGAATCAAGCCTTTCATGGGTCTGCTTGAGCACTGCTTTAGAGGGCGGTGATCGTTCTATCGCGATATAATGCAGTTGTGATGTCGAACCTGTTTTGCGCCATTCAGTAAGGGTCTGCAGGAAATTATGGCCAAAACCAAATCCGAGTTCCAAAATCACAAAAAAATCTGAAACCTTGGCTCTCTGGGTTAAGTCGTGCTGCAGCGGGAATACAAAGCGTTTTTCTTCTGCAGGGTTTCCTTGCCCCCAATAGCTATCATCGTATTCAATCGCTGTGGGCAAGAGGCCGTCCCACCGAATAGCTGCAGCCTCGGTGCGATACGGCCTAGCGATGATCGGCTCCGGTAACAACGGGCCTGTCGCTTTGGGTTATCCAATCGCTCCACGAGCCAGGATAAAGCGCCGGCTCGTTAAACCCGGCTTCGATAAAGGCAAAGATCATCTGGGTCGCAGTCACCCCCGAGCCGCAATAACAAACAATGTCGTCAGTTTGGCGACAGCCTAAAGCTTCGAATTGTATAGCCAGGTCATCAGCAGTCTTAAAAACACCGTCAGTTAGGTTCTCAAGAAAAGGCAGGTTTTGAGCCCCGGGGATATGTCCCGCCACTGGATCGAGAGGTTCGTCCTCTCCTCGATAGCGACTAGGTGCTCTCACATCGATAAGTTTTCTGATGGGACTGTGATCTAATACTTGCTCGGCATTAACCTGACGGGTGAGGTCTTGACGTCGAGGTAAGGTCTGAGGTGTTGGCGTTGAGACCGATGATGATACAGGGTGTCGAAGACTCTGCCAGCGTTGATATCCGCCATCTAAAACCGACACTTTTGCATGTCCCAACCAACGTAATAGCCACCAGAGCCTGCAGGCATAGGCGCAGCTGCCGTCGTCGTAGGCAACGACGGATGAATCTGGTCCCACGCCTAAGTCGCCGAGACGTTGACGCAAATCATCAGGGTCTGGCAAGGGGTGGCGACCGGTTTTCCCAGGGTGATGAGGGCCGCTTAAATCCTTGGCCAAATTTAAGTAATGAGCGGTCGGTATGTGATCTCGTTGATATTGTACAAAGCCAAGGTCTGGGTTCTGTAGATCATATCGGCAGTCAAAAATGATCAGATTATCGAGCGCTTTAAGGCTTGCCCGAAGCTCGTAGCAGTCGATGAGCTGGCTCATTAGCCGCCACCCAAAGAGGCGTCGATACCGGTTGCGGTGAGCAGCTCTAGAATTTTGTGACGTTGATCGCCTTGGATCAAAATATCTTGGCCGATAATGCTACCTCCGACCCCGCAGGCTCTCTTAAGCGTTTTGCAGAGTTGTTTGAGCTCGCCTTTCGGTAATGTAAGGCCCCTAATAATCGAAACAGGTTTGCCGCTGCGGCCTTTAATTTCACGATGAACGCGAACCTCACCGGCAGCACCTGTTGGGATTTTTTCCGCTCGGCACTGGCAGTCTTTAATCGCGTGATTACAAGTAGAACACAGGCGGCCCTGGTCAGTGGAATAGACAGCCATCTTAACCTTCCGAATAGATGAATAATTCTAGCTCGGGATTTTGGTCTCTAATCTTACAAAGATTAGCAAGCTCGAACAGGAATTTGTTGAGATCGTCTCTATCGATTGCGAGCACTTCGAGAGCGGCACAGCCGTGCCAGTGCTCAACCAGCGTCTCAAGCTCTGCTTCGTCAAGATCCGCTAACTGAGCCGGGAAACGCGGATCTATACCCATCAAGAAGGGGCCAACCTCTGAAAGGGGATGCGCAAGGTATTCAAAGGCTTTGGCATCCTCAAGCACCAGACCATGCATAAGCGCATACAGAGGCAGCCGAGCTTCTTGATCCAGGGGGCCAGTTTGCAAGCATAGCGCGACGGTATCGGGCGAATCGTCCGGCGCTAGTAGTTCAAGATCTTCGGTTCTACCTAAGAGGAAGACATCGGCCATGGCGAGTCTTTACCCCAGTGGACTGACGTGATCTGCTTGCAAGCCTTTATCACCCTCTATAACCACGTAGGTGACCTTCTGGCCGTCGTTAAGGCTTCGTCTACCTTGTCCCTTGATATTGCGAAAGTGTACAAAAATGTCGTCGCCTTGATCGCGGGTAATGAAGCCATAGCCCTTTTTAGTATTGAACCACTTGACGGTGCCTTCTTCGAAGTCATCGCTGTCGTATTCTGCTGTCTCTTCATCCTCGTCCTCATCATCAGCAGGTGCGCTTGTTGTTGAGGTCAAAAGTACGGCGGTAAGCATACCGCCAAAGAGGATAAGAAAACGGCCCCAATCTTGAAGTGACGCAGGTACGGATAAGGATTGGTTATCAAGATACCCAAGCGCCAGTGACGTGAGCGCGGCTAGCATGAGCGTAATCAGTAATTTTGAAAACATAGGGACCCTAAGGTGTTGAATTGAGGGCGTAGATGATACTGGTTCCAGTCAATCCGTTAAACCCCGATCTCTGGCTGAACCGCATGACGATAGCGATGAATGGTCTCTTCAAGTCCGAGCCAAAGAGCGTCCGCAATGATAGCGTGACCAATCGAAACCTCTTTAAGTTCTGGGATCGCTCGTATGAATGTGGGTAAGTTATTGAGATTGAGATCATGCCCCGCGTTAATACCGATGCCAAGTTCGGTGGCGATTCTTGCCGTTTCGATATAGTCGTTTAATACGTCGGCATCCCCAGGCTGACCGAAACGATCTGCAAACGGACCAGTGTAGAGCTCTAAACGGTCAATCCCTAGATGAGGTGCATAGGCTACTTGTTTGGGGTCAGCGTCAAGGAAAACACTAGACCGAACTGCCCAATGTTCTAAATCAGCCAGAAAAGGCGCCAGCACATTGCTATTGCCTTGTAAATCCCAGCCGTGATCGCTCGTCAGCTGATTTGGGTCGTCCGGAACCAGAGTGCACTGATGGGGTCGCACATCTTCAACGAGTCGCATAAAACCGGGGTAACCATTGTCCCGTGGACCCTCAAGAGGATTACCTTCGATATTAAACTCAATGTCTGGGTAGTCTTTTAGAAATTCACTCAAATCGTAAACGTCCGAGACACGAATATGACGCTGGTCGGGTCGAGGATGCACGGTAATTCCCTGAGCGCCGGCTTCAATACAAGTCGCTGCCGCTGCTATGACGCTGGGAATTGTTGTCTCTCGCGAATTCCTTAGCAATGCGACCTTATTTAAGTTGACGCTTAAAATTGTCATTAAGACCAGCCGCCTGAAAGACTACGATGATAAATCCGCCTACTCACCCAAAAACCGATAAGCAGACTGAGAAAAACAATGCCGCTTCCGATTAAAAACCATCGTTGCTCAGCTTCTTGGCGACGCTCAGCCTGCGAACTCTGGAGTTTTACAAGGGTGGCTGATTGGGTTTCTAATCGCTTCTGCGCCTGCGCGAGCTGATCTGCAAGATTTTGAGCATCCGATGACAAAAGTTTGATGCGAGCAAGCTCATCTTCAGTTTGTGTGAGACGTTCGATTGCTTGAGCCGCAGCTTCTTGGGCATTGGATTGCGTCTCGAGGACTGAATCGAGCTCTGCTTTAAGTAGATTGTTGACTTGCTCGGCCGCTTCGAGCGCGGTTTCAAGGGCTCGCAGCTGATCTCGAGCGATAGGTTCTGAAACCAGGTATTGTGTTTGGATGTATCCATCTACTGTATTGCCGTTGGGTTCCTGAAATCGCACCAAGCGGTAACCCGATTCGATGGTCGGGTTTAAGATTTCGACCCGGGTTCCGCTCTTTAATGCCTGTCGAACGGGCGCGGCTTCACTGTTGGGCTCAGCGCGCAGTGGCACGTACAGCGTGTCTCGCACATAGGCAGTCTCTGCCAATACAGATCCGCAGAAAAACAGGGCAGCCAGAGCGACACGCAAGGGCGCTTGCCTTGTGCTCACGGCAGGACCTGCTTGAAAGGGCGCACCTCGAGAGATTCAAAAACGCCTTCGGTTTGGTAAGGGTCAGCCTCCGCCCAGGCAGATGCGTCTTCAAGAGACGGAAATTCAGCAATGATAACCGATCCCACAAAACCAGCGTCTCCGGGATTTTCGCTATCAACTGCCGGCATCGGGCCGCCGATGACCAGTCTGCCGCTATCTTTAAGGGTCTCTATCCGGATGAGGTGGGCAGGCCTCGCGGCTAATCGAGCCGCCAGGCTGTCGGGTTTATCACGACCGATGATGATATAAAGCATAGCGTTACTCCGGTAAATCTTTACCGAGATTGTTGGCCAAGCCAATTCTATTGAGATAAATGACAGTAATCACGCCATAAATTAGGGTGATCGCGAATCCGCCGAAAAGTTTGTAGGACATCCATATATCGAGACTAAACTGATAGGCGACAAAAAGGTTTAGGCACCCCGCGATAAAAAAACCTATTGCCCACCCGTAACCCAAACGGAACCAGACTTGTGGGGGTAGCTGCACTTGGCGACCGAGAAGGGTATCTAATATCGACCTGCGAAAGATCAACTGGCTACCAGCCAGCAGAGCAGCAAAGATCCAGTTCATGATCGTCGGTTTCCAGAGAATGAAGGTTTCATCTCGAAAGGCGATGGTTAAACCGCCCATAAGAATTACGCTGCCCAACAAAACCTTGGTCATGGTTTTCAATTGGCGGTGCCGCCAAAATTCGTAAGCTGCTTGAAAGCAAACAGCAACGATTAACACCTGAGTGCTAAGGAAGATGTCTTTAGTGACAATCCAACACACGAAAAATAAGATCGGTGCGGCCATCTCAATAACTTGTTGCATGGAACCTCAATGGTGGGGTTTGTCTTGATCATACCGCATTTGGAGAAGCTTGCCGACGGCATCGAAGGCATCGGAGTTGCCAGGGTTGATTCGATTGATTCGCAGGTTGATATTGGTTGTGGTCGGAGTAGCGATGTATCAGAATTGCTACATGGCGCAATTCTTCACGATTCACGCAGAAAACCCACAAAAAAGATTGATCGATCAGGTGGTTGCTTGCCTCCAGCAAGGTGGGGTTATTGTCTACCCCACGGATGCCAGTTATGCCCTAGGATGTAGTCTGGACAATAAGCGCGGCATGGATAGACTTCGTCGCATCCGTCAGCTACCAGAGGACCACCAATTTACCCTGTTGTGTCGCGATTTGTCGGATTTGGGATCTTACGCCAGGGTGCCCAACCCCTCTTATCGATTGCTCAAACAGGCAACCCCCGGGCCTTTTACCTTTATTCTTGAAGCCAGCAAATTAGTGCCCAAACGATTGATCCAGCCTAAGCGCAAAACCATAGGATTGCGGGTGCCAGATAACCCAATCGCCCGATCAATTCTAGAAAATTTTGGTGCACCGATCGTAACTACTACCTTATCGTTGCCCGGGGAGGCGTATCCCTTGAACGATCCCTATGACATCCGTCTTTCTCTCGAGCACGAAGTCGAGATCGTGGTTGATGGCGGTTATGGTGGTCTGGATTCGACGACGGTCGTTGATTTAACGGGACCAGTGCCAGAGGTGCTGAGACAGGGTTTAGGAGATCCAGCGCTATTTGGGGTTTAAACGAGGACTTTGCACGATGGGCCAGTTATAATTTCGAGGCGGGGTGTGGTTAAAGGCGTGCGTCGAGTTTTGGGCGCCAGATTATGCAGGAAGCGCTTACTTTAGGACTAAAGAACGTTTTAAGGACCAGAGCATTTTAAGGACGAAAGCGTTTTAAGGGCCAATGAGGGTTAAAGGGCCAACGACGACTAAAGGGCCTAGTCAGGGGTCGAAGGTTGCGATCTCGAGAGGCTCACAGGCTGAACAATCTCTTCGTAGAAATTTAAAAATTGATTAGAGAATCGACTGCATAAGATGTTAATAACTGCATAAGACGTTAATAACTGCATAAGACGTTAATAACTGCATAAGACGTTAATAACTGCATAAGACGTTAATAACTGCATAAGATATTGATAGATGAACAAAAGGTATCTCCTTGAGTCTTAATGAATCACAATCTCGGGTACTGTCGGGCATGCGACCCACCGGCCGGCTGCATTTAGGTCACTACCACGGTGTGCTTAAAAATTGGGTTAAATTGCAGTTGGAGTATGAAAGCTATTTCTTCGTGGCGGATTGGCATGCTCTTACCAGTCACTATGAAGAGACCCGTCAAATAGAAGAAAGCACTTGGCAGATGGTCATCGATTGGTTGGCCGCGGGGGTGAACCCGAGTTCAACGACTCTGTTTATTCAATCGAAAGTTCCAGAGCACGCTGAGTTACACCTGCTGTTGTCGATGATCACGCCCCTCAGTTGGGTGGAACGCGTACCGACATTCAAGGATCAAGTCAGTAAACAGCGAGACCGAGATTTGAGTACGTATGGCTTTTTAGGCTATCCGGTACTGCAAAGCGCCGATATCCTCATGTATCGAGCCGGTCAGGTGCCTGTCGGCGCCGACCAAGTTCCCCATGTCGAGATGACTCGTGAAATTGCCCGTCGATTTAATCATTTGTTTGGGCGGGACGAGGGCTTCGAGCGCGCCGCTGAAGAGGCGGTGAAAAAGTTGGGACGGAAAAACGCCAAGTTGTTCCAAGAGCTGCGAAAAAGTTATCGAGAGCAAGGTAGCGAAGAAGCCCTAAACCGGGCTCAGTCCCTGGTTTCCACCCAAGGTAACCTCTCAATGGGGGATCGGGATCGTTTGCTTGGCTACGCCGAAGGCTCGGGTAGGATTATCCTTCCAGAACCAAAAGCCTTACTTACCGAAAACCCTGTCATGCCGGGATTAGATGGTCAGAAGATGTCTAAGAGTTATAACAATACGATAGCCCTGCGGGAGGATCCGGATTCAGTCTCTAAAAAAATCCGCACTATGACCACGGATCCTGCTCGCGTTAAACGGACAGACCCTGGCGACCCGAAAAAGTGTCCCGTCTTTAATTTGCATCAGATCTATTCGAACGAGGATACCCAGAATTGGATTACCGAAGGTTGCTCAACGGCCGGCATTGGATGCCTCGATTGTAAAGCGCCCCTGATCGAAGCGATTTTGCAGGAGCAGCAACCGATGCGGGAGCGCGCACTGCAGTTTGAAGAGAGTCCTGAGTTGGTTCGAAGTATCATCGCTGAGGGTTGCGAAAAGGCGCGGGATCAGGCGCGAGAAACCTTGGACGAGGTGCGATCGGCAATGGGGCTGGACTACAGGTCGTTATAATGACTTCAGACAACCCTCAGCCGGAGCCCAATCCCTCGCCTTTGGCTGCAATGCCTAACAAGCAAAGCGAACTTGCCTTGGTTGCCGGGGTGCCGTTTACGCAGTTGCCCGATGATCTTTACATTCCGCCTGATGCATTAGAAGTTTTTCTTGAGGCCTTTGAGGGTCCTTTAGACCTTCTTTTGTACCTTATTAAACGTCAAAATCTCGATATTTTGGACATTAAAGTGGCTGAGATTACTCAGCAATATATGCAGTATATCGAGCTGATGACCGAGTTGCAGTTTGAACTGGCAGCAGAATATTTGGTGATGGCCGCCATGCTGGCTGAAATAAAATCCCGCATGTTGCTACCTAGACAAACCGAGTCAGAGCAAGACGAGGATGATCCCAGAGCGGAGTTGATCCGTCGTCTGCAAGAGTACGAGCAATTTAAAACGGCCGCGCTCGCGCTCGACGAATTGCCGCGAGCGAATCGCGATTTTTGGGTGGCTCAAGCCGATGCGCCGACGCCGACTCGGAGCAAGCCGCTGCCGGAAGTCCAGCTCCAAGAATTACTTGTGGCTTTGGCAGGGGTGTTGCGCAGAACGGATCAAAACGCCAGCCATCAAGTTCGCTTGGAGCCGCTGTCGACGCGAGAGCGAATGTCGCATATTTTGGGTCAGATTCAGCAGCGTGGGAATCAGTACATAGCCTTCGTTGAGTTATTTGATGTGACCGAGGGCCGTGCCGGCGTGGTCGTCACATTTGTCGCGATGCTAGAATTGATTAAAGAATCGCTGATTGAGTTGGTGCAGACCGAAGCCTTCGCGCCAATCCACATTCGTACTCGGTCAAATGCCATAGAGTCAGAATCCAACGAGGTCGAATTATGACATCGGAATTCCCATTAAAGCAGATTGTGGAGGGTGCCCTGCTTGCGTCAGAGAGTCCTCTGTCACTAGACAATTTGATGTCGTTGTTTGAATTTGATCCGCCGACTCGACAAGACGTCAAGCAAGTATTAGAAGAAATTGAGGCCGATGGCATCGATAGAGGGTTCGAGCTCAAGAAACTGGCCAGTGGTTATCGATTTCAAGTGAAACAGGACTACGCGGATTGGGTGGGGCGTTTGTGGGAAGAGCGGCCCCAACGGTATACGCGAGCGCTTCTTGAAACCCTGGCACTCATCGCTTATCGACAGCCCATTACCCGAGGGGATATAGAAGAAGTTCGAGGGGTAGCGGTTTCAACCAATATTATTCGAAGCTTGTTAGAACGAGAATGGATTCGCATCGTTGGTCACAGAGATGTGCCAGGCCGGCCCGCGATGTATGCCACGACCAAGAGCTTCCTAGACTATTTTAACCTCACTAGTCTTGATGAACTGCCCACGTTATCGGAGATTCGCGATCTTGATGATTTGGAATCCCGTCTGACTTTGGATGAACCATTGATCGAGGTCAAAACCCTAACCTTGGATGAGACAGAGGATTCTTTTGACGATCTCGAAGATGCGGATTTAGACGCGGTTGCTCAGACGGTCGACACCATTCGAGACAATATTCGACGGGTGATGGCACCGGAAGACAATGGGGCAGATGATCTTGATGAGGCCATCGGCGACGAAGACCAAAGCATTGGCGGGGTGCTCTCAGGTCATCAGAGCTCTGAGGCTGATCAGAGTCCATTAGTCGATCAAGATGTGCCAAGGGCTTCGGTAGAGCGTAGCCCTCGGCCAGGCGAGCTCGTGGGAGATACCAATCTTGATATAATTCGGGCCGCGTTTGCCGACGAAGATGAAGATCCGTCCATGGCTCGACGCTCTGATCTGGATACAAACCCGCAAGAAGCAGAACAGTCACTAATGACAGAAGCTGAGCCGAATTCGGGGCAAGCAACCCTTAGTTCTTCAGCGGATGAAGCGGATCAATCCTCATGAGACCAAATCGATGAGCGAAAAGTTGCAGAAGGTGCTGGCCACTGCTGGATTGGGCAGTCGTCGCGCCATGGAAACCTGGATCCAAGCTGGACGGGTCTCAGTCAATGGCCGAGTGGCATCGATCGGTGATCGAGTCTCCACAGAAGACAAGGTGGTCGTCGACGGTAAAACGCTGAGACAAGCTTTTCAAAAACCGCGACACCTTTTATACAACAAGCCAACGGGCGAAATCTGTAGTCGGGATGACCCAGAAGGGCGGCCAACGGTGTTTGATCGCTTGCCTAAGCTCAAGCAGCAGCGATGGATTTCGGTAGGGCGCCTGGATTTTAATACCAGTGGTCTGTTGCTTCTAACCACCGATGGCCAATTAGCCAACCGTCTTATGCATCCAGCCTCCGGTATTGATCGAGAATACGCCGCCCGGGTTTTAGGTGAGGTCAGCGAGGAACAGATGCAAGCCTTAAAAGATGGGGTGTTGTTAGATGATGGCATTGCCAAGTTTTCGGATATTCGCAAGGGGCGTGATGAATCCGGTGCCAATCAATGGTATTACGTTGCGCTTACAGAGGGACGCAACCGCGAAGTCAGGCGCTTGTTCGAATCTCAAGGATTAACGGTAAGTCGGTTAAAGCGTGTTCGTTTCGGGAGCTTTTTCATACCCTCGGCGGTTAAAGCCGGTCGTTATATTGACATAGAAGGCAAAGACGTCACTGAGCTGTATCGTCAAGCGGGATTAACGCCGCCGGACGAGCGCGTGACAGAAGCAAAACCGTCAGAACGAAAGATCCGGTCATCGCGACCTAAGCGTTAGCGGCCGATCGACCACATGTCCATTTTGGGGGCAGGGGCGCTTAGGCGGGTTTCAGCAGGGCGCTTTTGATAGGCCTTGGATGCTTGTTTACCGTGATGACCCTATCTTAGTCGAAAAATCGTTTGGTCCAGAAGGTTGGCTTATTCGGCGACCAAAGGTTCGAAGTTGCCATTGCTGTCGAAGCGATAGCCACGAGGCGCAGAAGAGCTAGGCGCAATCAAATGTCGCATCAATGGTAGCAGAGCATCAGGGGCTTTGACCGAGGCAGGGTTTTCCGCCGGGTAGGCGGCCTTGCGCATATTGGTTCTGGTCGCGCCTGGATTGACGACAGAGATGCGAATGTTCGTTGTGTTAGCAAGCTCGTCAGAAAGCAGCGCCGCAAAGCCTTCTAGTGCGTATTTTGAGTTGGCATAGGCGCCCCAATAAGCTCTCGGTGCTTTACCTACACTGGAACTGACAAACAGCAGGCTGCTGGCTTTAGGCCTTTGCAATAACGGCAAAAGGGCTTGGGTGAGGGCTACTGGCGCGTCAAAGTTAACGCGAAAAACCTCTGACCAAGTCGAAAGTTTGTACTGTTGAAAAGGCACTCGCTCTCCCAAGATGGCTGCATTATGGATTAATCCATCTAGATGTCCGTATTGATCATTGATGGCAGAAACAAGCTCAACGATTCTCTCCGGGTTGGGTTGGGAAAGATCGAAAGGGATAATTGCGGGCTCAGGATCGCCGGCTGCCATGATCTCGTCGTAGAGCGCCTCGAGTCCAGTGACATTGCGGCCAAGCATTAAGCAGGTTGCGCCTCTGTGCGCAAGGTCTAAGGTTAGCGCGCGACCAATGCCGGCATTGGCCCCCGTAATCAATATGATTAGGCCGTCGAGAGATTCCATCTCAAGTTCAACTGAGTTCTGGTTCATATTTTGCGTGCATCAAATAATTGACATCCGTATCCCGGCTCAGACGATAAATGCCAGTGAGTGGGTTATAGGTCATACCCGTGAGATCTTGTAGAGAAAAACGGTGGTCTCGAAAGCTCTGGGCAAGCTCCGAGGGTCGAATAAACTTCTGATAGTCGTGGGTACCGCGGGGCAGGAGACCCAGTACGTATTCAGCGCCGACAATCGCAAAGGCATAGCTCTTGGGATTTCGATTGATGGTCGATACAAACAAATCCCCCCCGGGCTTTAAAAGTCTGGCGCAGGCGCGGATGACAGAACCGGGGTCGGGAACGTGCTCCAGCATTTCAAGACAGGTGACGACGTCAAACTCACCAGCATGCGTATGTGCAAATTGCTCAGCGGTACTCATTTGATAATCGATTTCAAGCCCAGATTCGTGCCGGTGCAGTTTCGCAACTTGCAAGGGTATCGCTCCCATATCAATCCCTGTGGTCTCTGCGCCGGCAGCTGCTAAAGCTTCGGTAAGCAATCCGCCGCCGCAACCGATATCCAGTGCTCGTTTGCCGGCAATTGCAGCGCGATCTGCGATGTAACCCATGCGAAGTGGGTTGATCGCATGTAGAGGCTTAAACTCGCTGCTTGGATCCCACCACCGGCGAGCCATGTCCTCAAATTTTTGAATTTCTTCCGGATCGATATTATCTGACATAGTTAAGATAAGCTTGTGATATTACGTTGCCATTGGTTAACCGACTGACGCAGTGCCGGTAAGTCTGAGGTTAGATGCAAGCCGTCCTTGTAAACTAGCGAGCCATCCACCCAAGTATGTGTGACATCTTGGCCGGTCGCGGTGTAGACCAGTTGAGAAATCGGATGATACAACGGCTGATGTCGAATGTCGCTTAGGTCGACAGCGATCATGTCGGCGAATTTGCCAGGCTCCAGGCTGCCGATCAGAGTATCCAAACCTAAAAATTCGGCGCCCTTAATTGTGGCCATTTCGAGTGCTTGAAACGCATCCAGAGCCGTCGGGTTTAACTGTTGCACCTTAGCTAATAAAGATGCGCTGCGAAGTTCTTGGAAAAGGTCCAAGTCATTATTGCTAGCGGCGCCATCCGTACCGAGGCCGACCGTGATACCCGCGCTAATCAATGCTTCCACAGGGCAGATGCCACTAGCGAGTTTTTGATTGGATTCCGGGCAATGCGCGACGCGGACGGATCGAGTTTTTAGCAAATCTATTTCTGATGCAGTCAGGTCGGTCATGTGTACCGCTTGTAAGCGATCGGTGAGAAGGCCGAGCCGATCAAGTCGAGCAATGGGTCGATCCCCGGTTTCCGCTATTTCTTGATTAACCTCGGCCTTCGATTCGTGCAAGTGTAAATGAATCGGTATGCCTCGACTTTCTGCGTAACGTTGGACTTGGGTGAAACCTGCCTCGGTCACTGAATAAACTGCATGCGGTGCAAAACCGGTTGTTAGCCGAGGGAAGTCTTTTGCCCACTCGAAGAATGCCAAACTTTGATCGATCGCTTTATCCTCGGTCGCTGCCCAGGGTGAGGGAAACTTTAAAATGGGGGTGGTCACTTGACCTCTGATGCCTACTCGAGCGAAACCTTTTACGGTGGATTCAGGAAAGAAATAGCTGTCAGCAGCACAAGTGGTGCCCGATTGCACCATTTCAGTGGCAGCCAACCAGGCGCCGGTCTCCACGAAGTCAGGATTGACGACTTGAGCCTCAATTGGCCAAATATGATGGTTGAGCCAATCGAATAGACTGTAATCGTCGGCAAAACCTCGGAGTAGTGTCATGGCAGCATGGCCGTGGCAATTGACCAAGCCGGGCATGAGCAGTTGACCCGGCAGTTTCAGACACTCGGCGCTGGGATAGCGCTCATCGGCATGGATTCTGGGTAATATTTCGAGGATTTTCTCCCCTTGCTTCACCAGATCATGGTCTGTAAGCACCTCTGATTGAGGCCGGATGGGAAGCAGCCAATCGGGCTGGATTCTTTCGATCAATGACATGTCCAAATCGCCGCTTTGAGGGGTTTTATTAGGAATCCTTTTTGCGGTTGAACCATAAGATAAATATACTTTGTTATCAATAAGTTATGATCAAAAAATGGCAGTCATCTTGATGGGCATTAGGACCTTTGTGTGTTATGATAAGAGCTCGTATGAGGCAGGCATCACGCCACAACAATACGGCCTAAAGAAGCGATGCTAAGGCCAAGTTAAACAAAGCGATAGCGATCACAAAATGCACGTTTATTAAGATCGGTGAGTCAACACCAGATCGGCCTTAGAAGGCTGCCCTGGTGTCCCGAACCCGCCTCCGACAGTGTTAACGATTAAAAAAAGAAAAGAGATTTATGAGCGATTTGGACCAGGACGATATCCGTAGTATCAACATCGAAGACGAAATGCGTCAGTCCTACGTTGACTATGCCATGAGCGTCATCGTCGGGCGCGCATTGCCAGATGTTCGCGATGGCTTAAAGCCAGTTCATCGTCGAGTGCTGTTTGCGATGAGTGAGCTAAATAACGCCTATAACCGTCCATATATGAAGTCCGCTCGAATCGTCGGTGACGTGATTGGTAAGTATCATCCCCACGGCGATACTGCGTCGTACTACACCATCGTCAGGATGGCGCAAGACTGGCAAATGCGATACCCGCTGGTCGATGGCCAAGGTAATTTTGGCTCTTTAGACGGTGATATGGCCGCAGCCATGCGCTATACCGAAGTTCGTATGGCTAAAATTGCCCACGAGTTATTGGCCGATCTCGATAAAGAGACAGTCGATTTTGGCGATAACTATGACGGCACCTTGCAAATGCCGGAGGTCCTACCCGCACGAATTCCCAATCTCCTCGTTAATGGCTCAAGCGGCATTGCTGTAGGCTTTGCAACCAATATTCCACCGCACAATTTAACGGAGGTCATTGATGCGACCATCGCTTTGATCGATGCACCGACCCTCGATGTAGATGGCCTCATGACCCATATCAAAGGCCCGGATTTCCCTACGGCAGCGATTATCAACGGAAGGGCGGGGATTATCGAGGCGTATAAAACGGGTCACGGTCGGGTGCAGATGCGGGCTCGTTGTGAAATTGTCGAGAATGAAAATTCTGGTAAA
>JADHNJ010000016.1 GCA_016779565.1 Pseudomonadales bacterium | reverse complement strand
GTCTGCTCCATGAAAGACACTCGCTTGTGGTGAAGGTCGAAAAAGTGCTGTGTCCGCGGTGATAAAAAGTCTTTGGTTGTTGATGGTTAGCCTCGGCTTGGCCCTTTGCGCAAACGAGCTGCGAGCGAGGCCCGTTGTCGTGTTGGGCGGTTTTTACGACAAGGTGAACGCGATTGCGCTTGCGGAGCATGCGGTTGTGTTATTGCAAGAACAAACTGAGTTATCAGAATCGAAATTCAATGGTAAGCCGTATTACCGAGTTGTTTTACCCCTTCGAGGGCGTTCGGCGATGTCACTGAAGCAGCGGTTACGTGTTGAGGGGTTTGAAGATGTCTGGTCTTATTCTATAGCATCGGTGTCTATGGCGGCGCCAACAGCGCAGGCTTTGCCCGTCGCTCTGAAGCAAGCGCCCAAGCAAAAGAGCGAAAAAGCAAAAACTGCTCAAATAAACTCTGAAAGCCTATCTTTAAACAAAACAGAGCCCGACATCGAGGTAGATGCTCGAGGGTCGCCAGAAATTCGACTATCCGGATATGTAAAAACCTACGCTGTGGCCCAAGATGCTCTGGCCTCTGATGCTTTTAAAGTCGATAAAATTTACCAATCTCAAAATAGCGCTCGGCTGATGATCGAATCGTCGACAGACAACTTTGGGGTTCAGGTTCACTACGAATTGAGTCCTTTGTCTGTATCACGGACCTTAGGTGGCGGTTTGTCAACCTATCGGATAATGGATGGTAATTATCGAATAAGCGATCTTGAGTCTTCTTTAACAGATGACCCATCAAGCAAAACACAGGTTTACCAAAACCTTGACCGATTGAACGTTCAGCTGCAGCTCGACGATATTGATATTACCCTCGGCCGACAGGCGGTTGCTTTTGGTTCTGCTCGTTTTATCAATCCGATTGATGTCTTTCTACCCTTTGATCTAAGAACCTTTAACACAGAATATCGTACGGGGGTCGATGCAATTCGCGTGCAAAAAACTTGGGGAGATATGGGAGAAATCGATGCTGGCTTGGTTCTAGGAGCGGATGCAAATCCTCAGAGCTCTGCTGCATTTTTACAATTACGTAACAGCGTTGGCGGCAGAGATTTTAATTTTTCATTCATAGAGTTTGCCGAGCAAACTCTGGTGGGTGGTGGGGTTCAGTCAGATTTAGGTAGCTTAGGGTTTTGGTTTGAGGCTGCCCACGTCGCTGGCGAGCAAAATTACATGAGAGTCTCTTCGGGCGTCGATTATGCCTTTAGTGAGTATGTGTTTGGAATGATGGAGTACCATTTTAATGGTGCCGGTCTAAAGGATCCCAAACGCTACTTGTCGCTTTATCAAACGTTGCCTTATCAGCAGGGCGGGGTTTTTTTACTGGGTCGGCAGTACCTGATCCCTGGGCTAACGGTGCAAGCGTCACCACTGTTGTCGTTGTCGATACAAGGTATTGTCAATTTGACCGATGATTCCTCTTACACCACTGTCTCTGCTGAATACAATATTGCCGAAAACTTTTATGTCGACGTTGGGCTTTACGTTTTCTCAGGTCAGGGGTTGTCTCTGGAAGGCGGTCAAACCTTGGCCTTAGGTTCAGAATACGGCGGTAACCCTAATACGTTCTACGCAAGTTTGCGCTGGTACTTTTAGACTTTTGTAGCGAATACGGGGGGTTAATCCAAACGCTGAAAGGTTTGTCTGCGCCCTAAAACTTGGGCGACACGGTCGAGGGTTCGGCAACGGTAAAATGCCTGGGATTTTGGATTATAATCTCGAAAAAGGTGGATTAAGCATCGGGCAGGGCAGCGATAAAATATCCGCTCCTGAAACTGGTAGTCTACAGGCTGGCGAATCGGTCGTTTTGTTTAGCCAAATCCAGAAAAGACAAAAGGATAAGTATGGCAACCTCAACAGTGCTGTTGTCTGAAATAGGCATAAAAAGTTTTCGATCGAAAGGCTATTTTGCAACCAAGCAAGTTATGGGTGTTGCCTCAACGGAAGCAGAAGGGCTAGGGCCAGTTGCCGCAAGTGCGCGGCAGATTGTCGCGCCTACGAGCAATGCAATGCTTGCAGCGAGCTCAGCTGTAAAAGAGGTTGGTGCCGTTGGTGGTGCCGTGGCTCGATGGCGGGTATCGGTGAGGAACTACAGGACGATTGCCACTCTGAGCTTAGACGAAGCAGAGATTTCTACAGGTAGAGCACGCGCTTTAAACCAGTTGGCGGATGATATCGCCCTTGCGGTCAATGGTTTAGCGACATCGCCTATCCTGGAGACGCAGTTGATGGAGTCTTCCCCAGATCAGACTGACAATAGCTCTTTACAATGGTTGAATGAATTGCCCGATCTAATTGTTTTGCTCGCTGGTGGGAATGCTCAAACAAACGCCATTTTGCAGCAGGATTTACAATCGAGTCAGCGTCCAAAGCGCCGAGTTATAGCATGTGGTGATCTGTTAAGTGAGACAGACGGTGGCCAGCGAAAAGCAGAACTTTGGCAGGCAATAGCCGGCCATGGCTGAGCGAGGTACCCAGCCCCCTCATTTGAGAGACATGCGATTTATCGACCTGCCGTTTGTAATGAGAAATGAAAAGGCAGCCTATTCGCACCCCTGGTCAGAGGGCCATTTTAGGACCAGCTTGAAAGGACGCGACGTTTGCGCTTTGGTATCACTTGAGGATGTGGTCGTTGGCCATGGGATTTTGAGTGCAGGTGCGGGTGAGGCACATGTGTTGAATTTGTGCGTCCATCCGGATTTTCAGGGGCGGGGCTTAGGTAAAGTATTGCTGTTGCATTTGATCGAGCAAGCCAAGGCACGCAAGGCGACGAGTTTGTTTTTAGAAGTGCGTGCCTCGAATCATATTGCCGCGGCACTCTATGATCGATCCGGATTTAACGAAATTGGCAGACGCCCTAACTACTATCCAAGCGATCATGGCCGTGAGGACGCGCTAGTGATGGCAAAAGAACTGCTTTAGCGATTCAAAGCCGGTCGGGGCTATAATGCGCGCCAAATATTGAGAGACCTCATCATGGCCAGCACCGAAGTCGACCGTAGGCGGACGTTCGCGATCATTTCACATCCCGATGCGGGCAAAACGACCATTACCGAGAAACTGTTGCTGCTCGGTAAAGCGATTGCGCTTGCGGGCACCGTAAAATCTAAAAAGTCCGATCGTTATGCAACCTCTGACTGGATGGCCATGGAAAAAGAGCGAGGAATTTCGGTGACCACGTCGGTCATGCAGTTTCCCTACAAAGAATGTGTCGTCAACCTCCTTGACACTCCTGGGCATGAAGACTTCTCTGAAGATACTTATAGAACCTTAACGGCAGTAGACTCCGTGCTGATGGTGATCGATGGCGCTAAAGGTGTTGAAGACAGAACGATTAAGTTGATGGAGGTTTGCCGGCTTCGGGATACGCCGATTTTGACCTTCATTAACAAGTTAGACCGGGAAGTCCGGGATCCGATCGATTTGCTCGATGAAGTCGAGTCGGTACTCGGTATAGCCTGTGCACCAATGACTTGGCCTATTGGCATGGGGCCTAATTTCAAAGGCGTTTACCACCTATATGAAGACTGTATTTACCCTTTCCGGGGCGAGGTTAAAGGCCCTCTGGATGACCCCGAACGTATCAAAGGTTTATCTAGCGCCGAAGCCCGCAGCTATTTGGGCGATGCATGGCAAACCCTTTTTGATGATATTGAGTTGGTTAGGGGCGCGTCCTCGACCTTTGATCAGGCGCTTTACCTTGCAGGCGCTTTATCCCCGGTTTATTTCGGCACGGCCCTGCGCAATTTCGGGGTGATGGAAATGCTAGACGGCTTCGTTTCGATGTCGCCGCCACCTTTACCTCGTGCGACAACCGGGCCCACGGTGCAGCCCGAAGATCCGGAGTTTTCAGGCTTTGTGTTTAAGATTCAGGCCAACATGGATCCTAAGCACCGTGATCGCATTGCTTTTTTACGGGTTTGCTCTGGCAATTACGTCCAAGGCATGCGAATGCACCACGTTCGGCTGGGGAAGGACGTCAAAGTATCGGACGCCGTGACTTTTTTGGCAGGCGAAAGGTCAACAGCCGCCAAGGCTTATGCAGGCGATATCATTGGACTGCATAACCACGGCACCATTCAGATTGGCGATACTTTCAGCGGTGGCAGAAAGGATCGTTTTGTAGGGGTCCCGCACTTTGCCCCAGAATTGTTTCGCCGCGTTCGGTTAAAAGACCCTTTAAAAAGTAAGCAATTAAGGCAAGGACTCACGCAGCTTTCCGAAGAGGGTGCAACGCAGGTGTTTATGCCCTTGACGAGCAACGATTTAATATTAGGCGCTGTGGGTATTTTGCAGTTTGACGTGGTCGCTTACCGATTAAAAGATGAATATAAGGTAGAGTGTGGGTATGAATCTGTTGGGGTAACCACGGCTCGATGGGTTGTTGCTGAGGATGAAAAAAAGCTAGAAGAGTTTAAACGTAAGGCTGAGGGACAGTTAGCGATAGATGGCGGTGGTTATTTAACCTACCTCGCGCCCTCGAGAGTCAACCTAAGCTTGATGGAAGAAAGATGGCCAGAAATTGCTTTTAGAAGCACTCGGGAAATCGCTTAACACATGTCCTCGAAAGGGTTAGTAATGGCCAGCGATATGGGTTTTGCAAAACCTGGAATGCTAATTTGCTGGTCGTCGACGGCAAGATCAGTGCCTTCGACAACACCCTCGCCAAATCGGTAGATGGGATTGGTCTCTTGGCGGAGGCAGGCTTCGTCATAATCCAATGCTGCGGCTTGGGTAGACGACTGTTTGTGCTTATAGGCGGCCATGGCTTTTTTGCCATGGCGCTTGCTTAGCATGGTCTCGGTGACTTCCGGGGATAAAATCGCCGCAGTGGCATTGTTGCCACCAAAACCCTTGGAATTAATGAATGCTGCTTTCATGTCGCTTGGCGCCATGACGCTGTGATCCAAAAGAAAGTCAAGATTCGCTTGATGCACATCTTCTGCAATGCGCTCGGTCGTTTTGATACCTGGCAATATGCCGTCCTGCCAAAAACCGAGCGACGCGATTATTTGATCCCCTGAAGCGCAGGCTAGAGAGTGCCCAACATAGGCCTTGATGGCGGTGACAGGCCATCGCTCGATGCCATAGGCGCCTGCCAATTCGCTGAAAATGTGAGATTCCGTGACCCTATTTTGTGGGGTACCAGTGCCGTGCGCTTGCATGTAGGTTTGCCGGGTTAAGGCATCTTCACCCAGAATTGCGCGGACAACCCCCATGGCTTTTCCGACAGTGAGATAATTGCCAATACCTGGGCCTGGGATCGATTTTTTGAAGCCGTCGGCATTAACATAAACGTCTGCGACCGAACCGTGAATTTGTGCGCCAAGCTCAAGCGCTAATTCGTCGTCAAATAAAATGACGAATTGAGACGCCTCGGCAAGGGTAAAACCGCAGTTATCTGCAAATGGGCGGCAGGCGCGACTATGATTAGGCCGTCCGGTCGTAATGCCGTCCAATTTACAAAGGGCCTCATCCTCGGCAAGCGCACCCATGGTGCGATAGCCTTCGATGACCTCGGGTGTTATTGGCGCTTCGCTAGAGCCAATAACAGCAACCCGACACTGACCGGAGCGAATGTCAGATATACCCTGCCTTAAGTTGTATAAGAAGGTTGCGCAGGCACCAACGTTAGCACCTGTCGCGCCGACGCTGCCTAAAATGTATGCGTTCACAAAATCGGCGGTCATTTCGGCCAAGCCTAATGGACAATTTTTTGCGCTAACGCGTTTGCCCAGCAGAGCAGATTGAAGCATGCCGCCGGAGCCATTGAAATCAAGTTGTCCCATAGCGCTGCTGGCATATACCGCAATTTGATCGCCTGGCACCCGGTCCCTCACTTGCTGCCACGGGATACCAAGTGAGGCGATGGCATCAGAAGCACCGAAAACCGTCAGTTGTAGTCCTCGGGGGTGACTTCTTGACTGGTAGAGCGATCCTGGGTCGAAACCAGAGGGCAACTGTCCGGCAGAATTAACCCTGGACCCACGACCATCAGGAAATAAAACATCAAGGGGCTCGTTGGTGCTGACCTGAACATGAGTATCATCGAGTGCTTCGATATGCCAGTCAGGTGGCAGAGTTTCTGGCAGATGTGTCTTTTTTAAGGTGAATCTCAAAGGGTCAGCGTTAGGACTTGTCAGTTGTCCTTGTTTATTGGCTCGATAGGTTTTTGGGTCGAAGAGATTATCCGTGAGTTGTCGGATTAAAGTATGGGGTAAAATTCGCTCTAAACTGGGTTCGCAATTCATCAACGCCCCAAGCGATCGCAAAGTTCGATTTTGTTTCTCGCTTGAAAGTTGATCGAAGACCAGTCTTCGGTAGCCGTGGTGACCTGAACTTCGCCCTGCCGGGTTGATGCCGCCAAAACCGACGATAACGGGCAGTTTATTCAACGTTCAGATCCCCCAGAAGCATGATTAAATTGTACGCGCCGAGGGCGCATGAAATCCAGAAATTTGCGCGACATTGAATCAAGTTGATGGGCGAGGTGCTTCAAACCAATTCTATTGCCACGGCGGTTGCTTCACCACCGCCAATACACAAAGACGCGATACCACGTTTTAGACCTTTTCGTTTGAGCGCGTGCATTAACGTCACAATCAGCCTAGAACCGGTGGAGCCGATGGGATGGCCCTGGGCACAGGCGCCTCCATGAATATTAACCTTCAACGGATCGATGCCGACCTCGCGCATGGTAATCATGGTCACCATGGCGAAAGCTTCGTTAATCTCAAAAAGGTCAACATCATCGAGCTGCCATTCTATTTTAGTGAGGAGCTTTTTGATGGCATCGATCGGTGCAAGTGTGAATTCAGCAGGGTGTCTTGAATGGGTCGCATGCCCCACAAATCGGGCCATGGGTGTAAGCCCTTTGTGATTAATGGCTTCGGCGCTTGCCAGCACAAGCGCTGAGGCACCGTCTGATATCGAACTCGCGTTGGCAGCGGTGACGGTGCCGTCCGACTTGAAGGCGGGCTTCAAGGTCCTAATTTTATCGACTTTTGCATTGCCGGGTTGTTCATCGATTTCGATAAAGACGGGACCTTGCCGAGTTTGGATTTGAACCGGCACGATCTCTTCTGTCAAAGCCCCAGAATCGATGGCATCTAGGGCACGGGTTAGGCTGCCGATCGCGTAATCGTCCATGTCTTCTCGGGAAATTTGATATTGGTCAGCAACTTCCTGCGCGAACGAGCCCATGAGTCGACCTGTTTTAGCGTCTTCAAGGCCGTCGGTGAACATCGCGTCTTGGAGTTCGCCATGTCCCATTCTAAGACCTGTTCTAACTTTTGGGACGAGATAAGGCGCGTTGCTCATGCTTTCCATGCCGCCCGCAACCATGACCTGGTTGGTGCCAGCTTTGATGAGGTCATGGGCGAGCATGGCTGCTTTCATACCTGAACCGCAGAGTTTGTTAATGGTGGTCGCGCCAACGCTGTCAGGAATCCCAGCATCGATAGCGGCCTGTCGAGCCGGACCTTGGCGCAGGCCGCTCGGCAGTACGCAACCCATGATGACTTCATCGACATCATTGCCAGCAACGTTCGCGCGATCTAGAGCGGCTTCAATGGCAATTTGACCCAGTGAAACCGCCGTCAGTGAGGACAAATCCCCTTGTAATCCGCCCATTGGGGTTCTAGCACCGGCGGCAATAAAAACGTCTTGAGTCATAACGGGTTCCTTGAAAAATCCCAATAGCGCAGCGCTTACGGAAGCGGGCTAAGGTGGCAGTAATGTAGTTCGAAAGAGGATAAACGAAGCTAGCCAGCAAGGCCAGTACTGGGCTGAGTGGGAATCGATTTGTGGTACTATAGCGCGCATCAAATAAAAGGATATGAAGCCTATGTCGAGCAAAGCTGAAGCTGCGTTAGCGATCTTTAAAACTCTGGAAGGGACGGAAGAGGGTGTTGGGCAATGGCTGGAAGTCGATCAAGCTCGGATCAATCTGTTTGCAGATGCAACCCTCGATCATCAGTTCATCCATATCGATCCTGAAAAATCCGCTGAGCTATCACCTTATAAGGTCACCATCGCCCATGGGTTTCTGACATTGAGTTTGGTTGTGCATTTGGGTGGATCGGTCCCCGTTCCCAAACCAGAGGCGCTTGACGGTGTTTTTATGGGCGTGAATTACGGTATGGACAAGGTTCGGTTTCCTGCACCTGTGCCGGTTAATTCAAAAATTCGAGCGAGACATACACTTTTGCAGGCCGAGCTAAAAGCGGCGAATACCATTCAACTGAAGCGACTGGTGACGGTTGAATGCGAAGGATCTGATAAGCCTGTGTGCGTTGTGGAGTCATTAACTAGGCTTATGTACGGGGATTAACGGGTATTTAACGCCTAATTCAAGAGGATAATGGCTATGGGGTCGACAACGATTATTTCTGAGTCCGATCTGATTCAGAGCGTCCAAGATGCCCTGCAATATATATCGTACTACCATCCGGTAGATTTTATCCAAGCAGTACATCAAGCCTACGAGCGGGAAGCGTCAAAAGCTGCAAAGGACGCCATGGCGCAAATTCTTATTAATTCAAGGATGTGCGCTGAGGGTCATCGACCAATCTGCCAAGACACGGGTATTGTCAATGTTTTCCTGTCGATCGGCATGAATGTCCGGTTTGAAACTGAGCAATCGCTTGAGGATCTCATTAATGAGGGCGTGCGACGAGCCTATGGCCTACCGGATAATGTCTTAAGAGCGTCGGTCCTGGCTGACCCAGCGGGAGCCAGAACGAATACCAGAGATAATACGCCGGCGGTGATTCACACAGAATTGGTGCCCGGCAATCTTGTGAGCGTACATGTCGCTGCCAAAGGGGGCGGCTCGGAAGCAAAATCAAAACTAGCGATGCTAAATCCTGCGGACAGTATCGTTGACTGGGTGTTACGAACGGTGCCAACCATGGGGGCTGGTTGGTGTCCGCCGGGGATGTTGGGGATTGGTATCGGGGGCACTGCAGAAAAGGCAATGTTACTTGCAAAGCGTTCTTTGATGGACGGTATCGATATCCACGATCTACAGGCAAGAGGCCCACAAACGAAACTAGAATCCCTAAGGCTCGAAATATTCGAAAAAGTCAATGCATTAGGTATTGGCGCTCAAGGTTTAGGTGGGCTGACCACGGTGCTCGATGTCAAAATACTGGATTACCCAACCCATGCAGCCAATTTACCAGTGGCGATGATTCCCAACTGTGCTGCAACCCGACATGTTCACTTCACGCTTGACGGTCATGGTCCAGCCGATCTTAAAGCACCCGCCGTGTCGGATTGGCCTGACATCACTTGGAACCCTTCAACGGGCGCGAGACAAGTCAACCTAGATTCGGTCACTCAAGCTGATATCCAATCCTGGCAGCCAGGGGAGACCCTCTTGTTATCAGGCAAAATGCTAACTGGCCGTGATGCCGCCCATAAGCGGATTCGGGATTTATTGGCGGCGGGCGAATCACTCCCGCCAGGTATCGATCTTAAGGGAAAATTTATTTACTACGTAGGTCCAGTTGATCCCGTTGGAGAAGAAGTTGTTGGTCCGGCGGGGCCAACAACTGCCACTCGTATGGATGGCTTTACCGAGATGATGCTGGCTGAGACAGGGCTTTTGGGTATGGTGGGTAAAGCCGAACGAGGGCCCATTGCTATCGAGGCCATCAAAAAGCATGGCGCCGTCTACCTTATGGCTGTGGGTGGGGCCGCTTATCTCGTGTCGAAAGCGATCCGAAAATCCAGAGTCGTTGCCTTTGAAGATTTAGGCATGGAGGCGATTCACGAGTTCGAAGTCCAAGACATGCCGGTAACGGTTGCCGTCGACAGCCAAGGCGTATCGGTCCATCAGACAGGTCCGAGACATTGGCAAGGTAAGATAGGTTTGATTCCTTTACAAGACGTTGAGGGATAGAGGCTGAAATAAAGAGGGGAACCCTAAAGGCCTCAATAGGTCCAACGAAGAGGGCAACGACAAAGCTTCTAAACGACAAGGCTCCTAAACTTCAAAGTTCAGAAGCGTCATTGAAGATAACCAGGAAGAGACGATAAAAAGGTGTGTAAAGCAACTTTCATTGAGGTTATCACTCGGTCTTGAATTAAGGGTCACAAGCTGGCGTAACGCAAAGCTGGAGCAATTTAAAACTTGGGCAATCTAAAACTTGAGCAATCTAAAGCCTGAGCCACACAAAGTGGGAGGGGAACGTAGCGCCAACCGAGCGGAAACGCTCTAACTTGCTTGGCGATTTTGCTCAAAAGAAGCCGACACTGTGAGGTAGTCAGGCAGTGAAGAAATGAAGCAGTGAAGCAGTGAAGCACTGAAATAGGGAAGCAGTGAAGCACTGAAATAGGGAAGCAGTAAAACAGTGAGTTGATTAATCGACATCGCGGGTAATTGATAACGGGTTAAAATTGAGCGGATCGAGGGCTTGGATGAAGAGTTGTCAGGCCTCGAAGGGTCCGCGGCCCAATACAGCAGAGAAGACTGAATTAGGTGCGATAGCACGAATAATAGGGTAGTTGATCTAGCAGTGTAGGTTAGGCGTCGTTTCCAAACCTCACTGGCTCAAGATAGATAAGAAACAAAAGGATAATGGTAGTCACGATGGCAGATAGTGCAGCGTCAATTGATCAGCTTTACCTCAACGCCGAACGGTTGTCCGAGGACTTCTCGCTCTTTCCTCGAAAGGAGCCGGCGGCAGTTGTTAAGGGATTGCTTACCGAGCGTCAAATAAACGCCCAGGTTGAGCGTCTGAAAGGGATGGAGATTGATGCCTATATCGCAGCGACCGTTGCTCCCACCGAGGAATCAACTCGCCCTGGCGCTAAAGCCATCGTTCATAGCCTCAATGTGCCCGTGTCCAATGAACAATCGCTTGGTCCTTTTTACAGCTGTGAATTAACCCTTAAATTCTCCAACGGTCTTCGGAAAATAGGGGTGATTGGCCAGGAGCGAAGTAGTGCTAGCGGTGTTTGGGGACCTGAGCACCACGAGTTAGCGGCGGAGCGTGCCAGCAGTTATGCGATTCGTAATTTACCAATCCTAACCCTGATGGACACCCCTGGCGCTGACCCTTACGAGGAGGCCAATGCCAACAATCAAGCGCACTCGATTTCAAGGCTGATTGCTGAGCTATGTAATGTGGATGTGCCGACCTTAGGGATCATCATCGGCCAAGGGTACTCTGGGGGTGCCATACCGCTTGCTGCGAGTAACTTACTGCTGAGTCTCCGAACTGGTGTTTTCAATACGATTCATCCCCGTTCTTTAGCGAATCTCGTTCGTCGATACAATTTGTCCTGGCAGGAGTGTGCCAAGTTCGTGGGCGTGTCGGCTTTTGAGCTATATCAACAAGGTAATATCGATGGGATTGTCGACTATGACCCTGGTGAGACGGAAAATATTGGCCATTTACTAGATGTGATCATCACAGGGATCGAGTCGATTGAACAAGGCGCTAGACAGTTTGTGTCTGACCACCCCGAAATCCTAGAACATTATCATCGCAATATTACTCGGTATCTTAATCCTTCCGAATACTTAGCCGCGGTGAACGCAAGTTCGACACTCAAACTCCGGACGTCGCCCACGGAATATCCGAACGTGTTCGGCGTCGCTTATCGTTATCTGCGATATCTTGGATTGCGCAAGCGCATCAAAGCGACCACCACCACTCAATACGGACGACTGGCGGATGTGGCAATTCCAAAAGGAGAGCTCGCTGAGCGAGTGCATCGAGAACGTCGGAGCGCATTTTTATCTTGGCTTCAAGATCCGGATTTGATCCTTTATGAGGAGCAACTGAATAAGGTTTGGAAAGGGTTTGAAAGTAAGCGTGAAAAACAATCAGACGAGTCTGGCCTGTTGAAGACACTGTTGTTCGGGGAACCCAAAGAGAACTTTCAACGAGCCCAACAGGAGCTTACCCTTGAGCTGGGGCTGCATCTTTATAATCGATGGAAGGGCAGTGCCGAGGATAACCTGGAGGCGCTCATCGCCTACCTTCAGGACTACGAACAAAATGCTTACCTTCTGTCGACCGCTGATATCAGAGACGTCAAAGCATTACTGGCTGCAATGTCTGTATCCGACGACCCCATGGTTGAAGATCTGAAGTCTAAATTCAGCTTTGATGGAAGAAAGTTGTTTGATGCTGCTTTTATTGAGCAAAAAAATAGCGATTTTTTAAAATCAGCGCTGGCCAGCGAACTCAATCTGATTGTAGAGGGGCCGAGTCTTTATAATGAGCATCGTTCATCTGCGTTGCCCTTATCGCTAGAAACCCAAAAACTTTTGAGCAATCGTGATAGCCAATCAAATGCAATACCGCTCAATCGGCGCTTACTTGAGGACGCGCTTTGGTCGCAGATTCGGCGCAAAGGCGAAGCAGATTCAAGGCGAACCGATCAAGAGTTGACCATTCTAGATTTGTTGCTCGATCAAGATGTGGCAGATGATTTTTTAAAAGAATGTGAGAATTTGATTCTGTTCTCAGCGCTTTATAACGAACTGTTACAAAACCTTGTGGCAATCGCCAGAGAAGCCCGAGATTCTAGAACCATGACAATGGACACACTGAGCCAATTGCTGACGAAGGCGATTGAGGCAGTATCGACGAAACCCCTATTCGAGGGTCGTTCGCAAGAGGAGATCCGTCAAGCGTTTGCCGGCTGGTCAGAGCGGTTGGGTCAATTCAGCCGAGTCAGTCAGTTCTTAAAGTCTGTTGAAGAGTGGATGCGAGGTATTCACAAAGACAAGTCAGATACTCTGTTCGTAGTGATTAGTCATATTTTTGAGCGCATTTTACCGGGCTATTTTGAAGCTGAACGGTCTGGGAAGCACTTTTCAGGTAAGTTAGAGCCCGTGCGCATTGGTCGTCGTAAAGATTTTTGGAACAGACTGACCATCGCTTATCGGGATCTACTCTTTCATGAAATCTTAACCGAAGAAAAACGCGCCAAACACACCACGTTTGAGCATATCGTCGAGCGTTTCATAGAGGGCTTTGAGGAAACCCATGGCAATTTGATGTCAGCGAACCCCGTATCCTTTCCAACTTTCAGACCCTCCATTGAATCGGCGCTTAAAGCGAATGTTCGTCCCCACGGATTGATCACTGGTATCGGGCGATTCAAGGGTAATTCTGGGGCTTATCGAGCGGGTTTTGTGATTTCAAATGTGGCCTTTCAAGCGGGCAGTATCGATAACTCTGACTGTGTCCGGTTTTGTAAGTTGCTGGTTGAATGTGCAAGTCAGCGCCTTCCGGTGATCTGCTTTATATCCAGCGGCGGCATGCAGACCAAGGAAGGGGCTGCCGCCCTCTTTACCATGGCGGTCGTCAATGACCGGATAACCCGCTTTGTGCGGGATAATGATTTGCCGATTATTATGTTTGGTTACGGGGATTGCACCGGCGGCGCCCAGGCAAGCTTTGTTACCCACCCCTTGGTTCAGACCTACTATTTTTCTGGTGCCAGTATGCCTTTTGCGGGCCAGACAGTCGTTGAGCGCAATCTCCCCTTTACCTGTCTTTTGAGTAATTATCTGTCCCAGACGCCAGGGGCTATGCAGGGACTGGTCAAGCATCCTTTTACAGAGGCTTTAGATAATCGCCTGCGCGGCGTCGACCCTGCGGTGCCGGTGCCAGTTGAATCGGTGACGGAAGTCATTGACCGCATTATGGCTGGGCGTTTAGAGGGCGCGCCTGTTGAAGCTGATTCTGAAGTAGAAGAGCATGCCGCGCTGCGACCCGTTGAGCGAGTGCTAATTCATGCTCGGGGTTGTACAGCGGTTAAATTGGTTCAGAAGTCCCTAGAGAGCAATTTAGCGGTGGTTTTGGTTCAGAGTGATCCAGACATGGATTCTGTACCGGCCGATATGGTCAGAAATGCGGGCGGGTCTAGTACGGTTGTACCCATCGGCGGTAACACTTCGGATGAAAGCTATTTAAATGCGCTCAGTATCTTAAACATTGCTGAAATGCAGGCGGTAGATGCACTGCATCCTGGCATTGGATTTCTGTCAGAAACACCCAATTTTGCGGCGCTGGTTAGGCAAAAAGGTGTGAATTTTATAGGGCCCAAAGTCATTAGTATGGAGACAATGGGCAATAAATCTAACGCTATTAGTACGACCATGAGTATCGATGTGCCCGTCGTTCCGGGGTCACACGGCATTGTTGAGTCCTCCGAGCGCGCGCTTGAAATCGCAGACAGGGTGGGTTACCCGATCTTGTTAAAGGCGGTTCATGGCGGCGGCGGCAAGGGGATTGTTAAGGTTGAACGCCCAGAACACCTACATCAACAATTTCACCAAGTAACGACAGAGGCCAAGAGCGCATTTGGCAATGGTGATGTTTACATTGAGAAATGTGTAACTTCCCTGAGGCACATCGAAGCACAGATTCTACGGGACAGCCAAGGCAATACCCATGTAATAGGTTTAAGAGACTGTAGCGTGCAGCGCAATAATCAGAAATTGCTCGAGGAGTCAGGCTCAACCCTTTTGTCTGAGTCGCTGCGGGATCTTGTTTTTGACAGTGCAGCAAAAATTGCGAATGCCGTTGACTACCAGGGTGCTGGTACAGTTGAGTTTATTTTTGATGTGCCCAGTAACGCGATCTATTTCATGGAGATGAATACCCGCTTGCAGGTTGAGCATCCCGTTACAGAAGCGGTTACTGGGGTTGATATCGTAAAGCAACAGTTTCATATCGCCGGCGGCGGTAGCATCGAGGAGCTTGTCTACCCAGAACAGGGTTATGCCCTTGAGGTTCGGGTCAATGCCGAACGCGCCTCAGTGGACGCAGAAGGCAATGTGACCTTTTTGCCTACCCCGGGAACGATTACACGATGCGATTTGCCTGAACGAGACGATGTGACGTTAATCTCGATGGCAGCAGAGGGTAAGGTAGTCTCTCCTTTTTACGACAGTTTGATTATTCAAATCATCGTCCACGGCGAGGATCGTCTGGATGCTATTGAGCGAATGCGATCCTACCTAGAGCTGGTCACGATCGAGGGCGTTTGCACCAATATTGCTTTAGTTAAGCGAATCTTGGCAGACGATGTTTTTCGTTCTGGAGATTATGATACAACTTACTTGCCGAAATTCTTGAATCGGATTGATACATCGGCCTTGGTCCAAGAAATTGACGAAGCATCAGGAAGCCAAAGCAATGTTGTCGATCTTGAATCTCTGCGAATCGAAGCCAGTCAAGAGTTGCGGGTGCTTGCGCCGTCCACTGGGGTTTTCTTTCGCACGCCGTCACCCTCTGAACCAGAGTATGTGAACGTGGGTGATGAAGTTCGGGTTGATGACGTCCTCTGTGTGCTTGAAGCCATGAAAATGTTTACACCCTTTAGGCTGAGCGCTTGTTCGGGCCCTGAGGGGGCGCTGTATCCGGTTGAGCAAACCTATAAAATTAACCGCATCAATGTGAGCAACGGCCAACAAGTGAATGAGGGGGATTTGTTGTTTGTGATCGAAGCCCTTGACCAAAATGTCCAATAAATGCTTCTGAGACGCTGGGCTCAGGGAGATGGATAGTCGCCACCCAATGGATGTTGTCGAATGGTTGAAAATCTAGAAACGCTTCTGGCTTTGTCACGTTCTGGCACCATGATTGAAGCGAGCACCGAGCTCAGAATTTCTCAGTCAGCGGTCAGCAAACGGATTGCCGCCCTAGAGAAATATTACGATCGTAAGCTTATCCAGAAAAAGGGTCGCCGAGTGGAGCTCACCCGGCATGGTCAAAAATTGGTGGATAAAATCTCGCCGGTGCTTTCTGAATTAAGAGATTTATTTCTGGAGGAGGGTGCCTCGAGCCGTGGGGAGCTGTTGATTGGTGTTTCGGATGCGATCTTGTCTTCTTGGGGGGCAAAAGCTTTTTTTGATATCAAGTGTGAAATGCCGGAGGTGCAATTTACCTTTCATGCGCATCGCACCTCAGTAGTTTTAGATCGTATTCGTTCCGGTGAATTCATGTTGGGGGTCTGCACCGGCCTTGATTCTATTGATACGGATCTTCAGTCAGAGATTCTGATGGTGGAGCCAATGGTGATTATTCCCTCAAGCCTCAAAAAACTCCGATGGCGAAGAGGACAGAACCTCCCAGTCATCAGCATTGAGGATCACTCAGGGGCTTGGCGCTCCTTTGGAGATGCGGTCACCAAGCTTGGAATCGTTCGAGAAGTTGCGCTGGAGTCGTTTTTTAGCGTGGCGCAGCTAGCAATCGCCGGATTTGGACACGCTTTAGTGCCCATCGGTGTAGCGAGAACTTTGGGTGTTTCAGATAAACTGCTGATCAATTTGGGTAATGACGGCCTTAATCGACCCGTTCGCTTTGTTGCGCGAAAATCAACCTATTCACTACCTGTGGTAGCGAATTTCTACAAAGCGCTAAAGTCCCACTTGCAAACCAGCGCTTAAGGTTTCTTGTCCAAATCAACCAGCGCAAATTTATCCTCGACATCGAAAGGACTTGTTTTACCGTCGTCGAGAGCTAGGTTCGAGGTGTCGATATCCGAATTCTGACTGGCTTCAACCTCCTTGTCGGTGAGGGTGCCATCGCCGTCAGCGTCAACCTCTTTTCTTGCTGAGGGGTTTTCGTCGAGCGTTATTTTAAGCCTGAGATTGTTCTTTGAATCGGCATTTTTAAGCGCTTCCTCAAGGCTAATACGACCGTCTTTATAAAGTTTATAAAGCGCTCGATCAAAGGTTTGCATCCCTTGTTCCTCTGATTTTTCCATCAGCTCTTTGAGATCAGTCACTGCGCCTTTTGCAATTAGATCTGCTGCCCGAGGGGTGCCGACTAAAATTTCGATCGCTGCCGCTCGCTTACCATCCAAGGTCGGAATGAGTCGCTGAGACACGATTCCTCGCATGTTAAGAGAGAGGTCTTGAAGTAGCTGAGGATGTCGCTCCTCCGGGAAAAAGTTAATGATCCTGTCCATTGCTTGGTTGGCGTTATTCGCATGCAAGGTCGACAGACATAAGTGGCCGGTTTCCGCAAAGGCGAGCGCGTGCTCCATGGTCTCTCGATGGCGAATCTCGCCAATCAAGATGACATCAGGGGCTTGTCGCAGGGTGTTAGCGAGCGCATCCTCAAAACTGTCTGTGTCCTGTCCCACTTCTCGTTGGTTAACGATGCACCCTTTATGTTTGTGGGTAAATTCAACCGGATCTTCAATGGTGATGATATGCCCATGGGTATTCTCATTACGATAGTCAATGAGCGCGGCTAGAGATGTCGATTTGCCAGATCCCGTACCTCCGACGAATAGCACGAGGCCGCGTTTCTGCATAATTAACTGCATCAACACCGGTGGTAGACCTAAATCTTTATAATTAGGTAAATCGGTACCGAGCCTGCGGATAACCATGGAGACCTGGTTTCGTTGACGGAAAATATTAACCCGATATCTGCCTAAGCCAGGCCTTGATATTGCCAGATTCATCTCGGGGCTTTGTTGAAATTGGGCGCGTTGCTCCTCTGACATAATGCTGTTCGCGATTTCTTCGATTTCTCCGGGCTTCATGATCTCGTCAGAAAAAGGGGTCAGCGTGCCAAAAAGCTTAGCGCTTGGAGGTGCGCCAGTTGAGTAATAAAGGTCTGAGCCCTCTTCATCTGTAAGTTTTTGTAGTGCGTCGTCGAATGTAATTTGTGACATCAAAATTTCCTTTAAAGAATCCGTCAATAAAGTCGAGGCTTTAGGGATAAAAGATAGTCTCACCCACGCTTGTGCGCAACGAGAGTTTATTATGGTCGTGGGCTTCGGTATAGCCAATCACCCGAGCGTCGATGCCATGCTCTTGGGCGAGGGCGACAACTGATGGCGCCTCTGATGATGGCAAGTAGACCTCCAGCCGGTGGCCCATATTGAATACTTGATACATTTCATGAGCAGAACTCTTCGAGGCGTTCTTTATGGCTTCAAAAATCGGCGGAACGGGAAATAAGTTGTCCTTGATAAAATGTAAGTCATGCCCAAACTTGAGGCATTTGGTTTGAGCACCGCCCGAGCAATGAATTAGGCCGCTGATGACGGTACCCATGTCCTTTAAGAGATCCCGAACAAACGGCGCATAGGTTCGGGTTGGGCTGAGTAAAGCCCCTCCAACGGTTTCGCCTGTGCCACCGGGTAGAAGATCATCTAATCGGTAAGGACCGCAGTAAGCAAGGTCCTTGGGCATACTGTGGTCATAGCTCTCCGGATAGGCTTCGGCGTAATAGCTGCTTAGCAGTTCATGTCGGGCGCTAGTAAGGCCGTTGCTCGCAATCCCGCTATTGAGCGTTTGTTCGTACCGACACTGCCCAAAAGAGGCTAACCCAACAATGACGTGACCTGCCTGGATCGAATTCGTGACCACTTGTGCTCTAGGCAGGCGAACGACGGCATTGCTGTCTACGGTTAGGGTGCCGGTCAGGTCGCCAACATCGGCAGTTTCACCGCCCCCAGGAATTAGGTTGACGCCGAGATCCCGCATGGTCGCGATAAAAGTCTCGCTACCCTCAATCAAGGCTTGAACGACTTCACCTGGGCAATTTTTTGCGTTTCGATTGATGGTATTAGAAATTAAAATATCCTGGGTTGCGCCGACGCAGATTAAGTCATCTAAGTTCATCACGATGCTATCTTGCGCGATGCCTTTAAAGACCTCTGGACTACCAGTTTCTTTGTACTGCAAGTAGGCAAGCACGGACTTTGTGCCGCTGCCGTCTGCATGAATGATATTGCAATGTGCATCGCTGCCCGCCAAGACATCTTCAGTGACTTTACAAAAGCTACCTGGAAATAACCCTTGATCCAGTCGGTCAACGACTCGGTGTACGTCTTGTTTTTCGGCGCTGACACCGCGTGCTGAATATCGAGGTGAAGCGCTGGCGGGAGTGCTCTGATCAGTCAAGGAGGGGCCCCTAAATCTGGGTTTATGCTAATTGGAAAGAGACTGGGAGTATAGCGGTTTCTGATTGACTGCGCTCCATATCGTTGACGCTTGCCAGCGATTGCGACTTAGAAAAAGTCAGATAAGCCAGGATTCGTCCGCTCTTTTTAAATCCAATGCCGCAAAGTTTACAGCAGAGCAGTATAATACGCGCAAAGATCAGGAGCGCGGTTGTGGGGCAGTCAATTACGATTGTAGATTATGATGCTGGGAATCTGCGTAGCGTGCAGCGGGCCTGTCAGGCTGTGGGCTTAGAAGCGGCGATTACCGCTGATCCAGAGGAAATATTAAAATCCGACAGGGTTATATTCCCCGGTGTGGGCACGGCCGAGTCCGCGATGGTGACATTAAGGGCGAGAGGTATCGATCAGGCTTTGACAGATTTCGTCCAGCGCGGTCAACCCTTGTTGGGAATTTGCTTGGGCTTGCAGGTTTTGCTTGATCATACAGAAGAGGGTGATCGATCTTGTCTGGGACTTATACCCGGCCGATGCCATCGGTTTGGCTTTAGCGACCCATCATTCAAGATTCCGCAAATCGGTTGGAATGCCGCCAATAGGACCAGTGACCATGCATTGTTGGCCGCCGTACCTGACGGGACGGAGTTTTACTTTGTTCATAGCTATTACGCGGTACCCGATGACGAAGTGCATGTTTTGGCGGAGACAACCTATGGCGACAGAACGTTTGCTAGTGTGATTGGTCGAGATAATGTTTTTGCCACACAGTTCCATTTAGAGAAAAGTGGTCGATTCGGCTTGGCTTTGTTATCCGCCTTCAGACATTGGGAGGGAGGTTGATGCTGAGTAAAAGAGTCGTAGCCTGCTTGGACGTTAGAGACGGCGCATTGACCAAAGGTGTCAAATTTGTTGGCAACGAAATCATTGGTGACCCCATTGAAAAAGCGAAGCTGTATTACCAGCAAGGTTTAGACGAGTTGGTTTTTTATGACATTACTGCGTCAAGTGATGATCGGGAGATCATGTTGGACGTGGTTGCTCATGTAGCCAATCAGATTTTTATTCCATTTTCAGTGGGTGGTGGGATTCGTTCGGTGGCGGATGCTAGTGCGCTACTGATGGCTGGTGCTGAAAAAATCAGCGTAAATTCCGCAGCGGTTTTGTCTCCCGGCCTGATTAGCAGCTGTGCTCAGGCAATAGGAGCCCAAAATACGGTGTTGTCAATGGATGTGCAGTCAGTAGAGGTTTCAACCACATGCCCCAGTGGCTATGAGGTGGTGATTCAAGGTGGCCGTAAGCCCATGGGTTTGGATGCTATTTACTGGGCAAAGCAGGGATGTGACTTAGGCGCTGGGGAAATCGTGGTGAACTCCATAGATGCTGATGGCATGAAGGCGGGCTACGACCTTAAGCTCACACGCATGGTTGCCGAGGCCGTACCTGTTCCGGTGGTCGCCTCAGGCGGAGCTGGTACACCGGCGCATCTAGCCGCTGTCTTGACCGAAGGCAAGGCGGATGCGGCGCTGGTTGCATCGATGGTTCATTATGAAGAATATGGCATTGGCGAGATAAAGCAGTACTTGGATGATCAGGGCATTAAAGTTCGGTTGAATCATTAGGATATTGTTATGGACCGCGAAGCCGTTATTGACCTTGAAATGAAACTAGCATTTCAAGAGGACCTTCTGCAGAAGCTAGATGATGCGCTGGTGGCTCAGCAGCACCAAATAAAAGTGCTCGAAGATCAGGTGCGGGTGTTATCGCAACAAATTCAGAGACTCTCAGAAGCCCATCCTGAGGCCAAAGACGAACGGCCTCCCCACTATTAATGAGTGCTTCATGAGGGACTGAACAAGCCGCTCAGTAGGATTAGAAAAAGGAGATTGAAAAGTGCAGGCAATTGTCGTCTCTGACGCAGGGGAACTTAATTGGCAGGAAGCAGAAAAACCGATGCTAGGCGCGTCAGATGTCATGATCGAGATAAAGGCGACAGCCGTAAACCGGGCGGATCTTATGCAACGACGAGGGTTATACCCGGCCCCGCCTGGTGCATCTTCGATTTTAGGTTTGGAGTGCGCGGGCACAATAGTACAGCTTGGAAGTGATGTCACCCGACATCAAATCGGTGATTCAGTCTGCGCACTATTGGCTGGGGGCGGATATGCTGAATTTGCTGCAGTCGACGAGGGTAGCGTGATTCCCGTTCCTAAGGGCTTAAGCTTTTCGCAAGCAGCGGCCTTGCCAGAGGTGTTCGCGACAGCGTGGCTTAATTTGTTTATAGAAGGAGGTTTGCAGCCCAGCGAGCGGGTGCTCCTGCACGCGGGTGCGAGCGGCGTCGGTACCGCGGGAATCCAGCTCTGCCGTGCCTTTGGGTCTGAGTGCTTTGTTACCGTAGGATCAGAGGACAAGATTGCAGCTTGCCGATCTTTAGGTGCTATTGGGGGCTTTGATCGAACGCAAGGCTCGTTTCTTTCAGCGCTGAAAGATCAATGGAACGATGGCGTAGACGTTATCCTGGATCCTGTTGGGGCGAGCTACCTGGATGACAATCTGCAAGCCTTGAAGCTGAACGGAAGACTCATTCTGATCGGCTTGATGGGAGGGGCGCGCAGTGAGATCGATTTGGCACAATTGATGATTAAGCGTCTGCGAGTTCAGGGCTCAACCTTGCGCTCTAGAGCATTATCAGAGAAAGCAGCGATTATGGCGGAGCTCCAACAGTTCGTATGGCCCAAGATTGAACAGGGCGACATAAAACCTATCGTGCAACAGGTTATACCAATAGAGCAGGCGGCGGCCGCTCACGACCTAGTCGCTTCGGATGCCACGATCGGGAAGGTTGTATTGAGCGTTGCTAAGTAGGCATTGGTGGACTCGCCCAGCCAGTATGATCTGGGCAAGCACCAACGGCTATCGGAGGGTTAAACCTCAGCAACATCCTCTGCTTGGAAGCCTTTCTCGGTTTCAGAGATCACAAATTCAACGGCTGCCCCTTGTTTCAGTGTTCTAAAACCCTCTCCCCTGATTGATCGGAAGTGGACGAAAACGTCTTCACCGGACTCTCGCTCAATAAAGCCAAAGCCTTTGGAATCGTTAAACCACTTGACGGTCCCCATTTGTCGTTCTGACATGTCAACTACCTCTTATGATTTCACCACGTTTTTCAACGCGAATTCGAATTAATGCACAGTAGAGCCAGCTTGTCCAAGTATTTTTTTCAGTGATTAAGCGGCATAAGTTTGAAGATTATTGATCGCCTAGATCGCCGCAATTCTTGCCTTCTGGTTTTCAAGGTCGATTTTGGCACTTTGATAGGACTGAATTTTGGCTTTTTCTTTCTCGACAATGTCGGCAGGCGCATTGTTAACAAATGCTTCATTAGCAAGTTTTTGCTCAACACGGATAATGTCTTGTTGAATTTTGTTGATGGCCTTATCTAGCCGCTCAATCTCTGCTTGGGTGTCTATAAGGCCCGCCAAGGGGACTAAAATCTTGAGGGTTCCAACCAGTTGAATGGCAGATGGTGGGGCATTGGTTTCATCTTCAAGCCAACTCATGTCACTGGTTTTAACCAAAGCAGTGATTAGATCTGCGAACTTGGACTGTCGCTCACGATCCGATTTGGCGCCTTGGGTGAACAGAATCGGTATGGCTTTATTAGGAGGAATATCTTGTTCTCCTCGAATATTGCGTAAAGCCCCGACGATATTTTTGATCCAGCGAATATCCGCGACTTCGGTGGCAGCGTCAAGGTCGACCGGACCATGCTCTGGATAGGCTGCCAGCATGAGGGAAGGACCTTGTCTTTCCGACTGGGGTAGGGCCAGCCACAGAGTCTCTGTAATGAAGGGTATGAAGGGATGCGCAAGACGTAGGATGCCCTCAAGTATTTCAACTAAGCATGCTTGGGTACCTGCTTTCATTGCTGTGTTTGTTGCGTCTGCCGTAAGAACTGGCTTACTGAGCTCTAGGTACCAATCGCAGAACTCGTCCCAGACAAACTCATAAATGGCTTTTGCAGCAAGATCGAACCGGTAGTTGTCCATGGCTTGATTAACAATGTGAGTCGTATGTCCAAACTGCAGCCGAATCCAATGATCAGCAACGGAAGCGATAGGAGCCTCATGGTGGATAGGCTGGTTGGTGCTCATCGCAACAAAGTTCGCTGCATTCCAGAGCTTATTGCAGAAATTTCGATAGCCTTCGACCCTTTTTAAATCAAACCGCATGGACCGAGCACTAGTGGCGATGGCACAAAAGGTGAATCTGAGGGCGTCAGTGCCAAAAGGTTCTATGCCGTTTGGAAATTCTTTTCGGGTAGCCTTTTCGATTTTTGCGCGTTGTCGTTCTTGTAGCAGATTTTGCGTGCGCTTAGCGATCAGCGCATCGGCTGATATCCCATCGATGATATCCATTGGATCTAGGCCGTTGCCTTTAGACTTGGACATCTTTTGCCCCTCAGCATCAGTGACGAGGCCATGGATATAGACTTCTTTAAAGGGCACCTCATCCATGAACTTGAGCGTCATCATGATCATGCGCGAAACCCAAAAACTGATGATGTCGTGGCCAGTAACCATCAAGTTGGTTGTGTGGAAGGTTTCCAGCGCTTTTGTCTTTTCAGGCCAACCCAGTGTTGAGAAGGTCCAAAGTGCCGACGAGAACCATGTGTCTAAAACATCATCATCTTGACGTAAAGCAACCGCCTCAGGGATAGAAAACTGAGTCCTAACCTCCTCGAGAGATCGGCCCACATAGATATTGCCCTCAGGGTCATACCAAGCAGGAATTCTATGTCCCCACCACTGTTGCCTAGAGATACACCAATCTTTGAGTTCACGCATCCAAGCGAAATAAATATTCTCAGCCTGCTTGGGAATAAACTTGATGCTGCCATCTTCAACGGCCTCAATGGCAGGTTTGGCAAGGGCCTCTACCCTAACGAACCATTGATCACTGAGCAGTGGTTCAATAACCACACCAGTCTTTTCGCCTCTCGGGACCATTAGGCGGTGGTCATTGATGCTTGCAATGAGGTCTGCTTGGTTGAGATCGTGAACAATTTTTTTGCGCGCTTCAAAGCGATCCAGGCCAACATAAGGGCTCGGTGCGTTATCGGCAATTGTGCCGTCTGGGTTCATAATTGAAATGAGAGGCAAGTCATGGCGTTGCCCAACTTCGTAGTCGTTGAAGTCGTGGGCAGGCGTAATTTTTACGCATCCTGTACCAAATTCAGGGTCGACATAGGCATCGGCAATGATGGGTATGACGCGATTGCTAAGTGGTAGCATTAAAGACCTGCCGATTAGGTGTTGGTAGCGATCATCATCTGGGTGAACGGCTACCGCTGCATCGCCTAGCATCGTCTCTGGTCGTGTTGTTGCCACAACGAGCGTTTCAGCACTGTCGTCCGCTAAAGGATATCGGATATGCCACAGCGATCCTTGTTCTTCCTCTGAAATGACCTCGAGGTCCGAGATTGACGTCGCAAGCTTTGGATCCCAATTAACTAATCGCTTACCTCGGTAAATAAGGCCCTCATCAAAGAGTCGGGTAAATACCTCGATAACGGCCATGCTCAGCCCTTCATCTAAAGTAAATCTTTCCGTCTCCCAGTGGAGAGAGGCACCCATTCTCCTGAGCTGCTGGCTGATCTGCCCACCAGAAGTCTCTTTCCATTCAAAGGCGGTTTCGATGAAAGCTTCGCGGCCTATATCGCTGGGTTTTAGTCCTTTTTTTGCGAGCTGTTCGGCCACGATGATTTGCGTAGAAATGCCTGCATGATCGGTGCCCATTTGCCATAGCGTGTTATTGCCTTGCATTCGTTTACGTCGAATGATGGCATCGACGAGACTATGCTGAAAGGCATGCCCCATATGTAGCGTGCCTGTCACATTGGGCGGTGGAATAGCGATAGAAAATGGTTCGCCCTGACCGCTAGGCGCAAAGTAACCAGCTGATTCCCAAGCTTGGTAGAGGGGTTGTTCAATCTTTTTGGGGTCGTACTTTTCCATGGTTCAGCGCGCGAGTAACAAAGCAGTGAAGATACCAGTCGCGGCCTTAAATGTCTTGGTCTTTGGCCTTGCCTGGTGCGGGGCTGAGGAACTCAATGATCTCGTTGAGCTCAAGGACGAGCTTTGATGACAGGTCCTGAGTTAGCTGGTTTTCTGTCTGCAGGTGATTGTTCTGATCGTTTGATCGCGGGCCCACGGCAGCGACCTTTAAATCCTCTAAGCTATCTTGAAAAAGATCCAGGCTATCAGGATCATAAAGCGGGTCTTTCGAGGGCGGCTGGAGAGGTGCTTTGGGGCGTGTGCGTGGCGTTTTAGGCGCTGAAGATGGCAGATAAATGTCTTGAAGCAAAGGTATCTGTCGATTGCCGCCATCAGGCAGCAAGGCCTGCGCGGTTTTTTTACCGGTCACTTGCTGCCTACCTTATGGTATTTCAGGGGATAACCACGGTCTTTGTAATATTTGAAGTTAGCGCGGGCAGTAGCTCGTTTTTCTTCCGCCTTCGGAACGATTTCAGCAACTCTGACGAAGCGACTGAAATAATCTGGAATGCCTGGGCTAAGGTTGATCAAAACATCGCCCGGGTCGACAGGTTCGGCTTGGTGTCCTATTTGGATGGGCGCATCGATACTCGGATCAAATCGATTATGTGGAATAAAGGCCTCGGGTTTAAAGGTCCATAACAAGCTGTCGAGTGCTTGGGTTTCTGCTTCATCGGCGGTGTGAACCAAAACTTTGTGCCCGAGACGGTAAACCTTTTCAATCAGTCTGCAGGCGAACAGTAACGTCGGCTCATCTGATTCGATCTGATAGAAATCTACTTGGGTCAAATTAGCCGCCTTGCTGCAGAAGATATTCAGTTAGGAGTGCAATCGGTCTTCCAGTAGCGCCTTTGTTAGTACCCGCCCATTTAAATGAGGTGCCAGCGATGTCCATATGTGCCCATCGGTATTTTTTAGCAAATCTAGCCAAGAAACAGGCGGCAGTGATGCTGCCAGCTTCCCGGCCGCCGATATTTTGCATATCAGCAAAGGCACTATTGATCTGTGATTGATAGGCCTCCCAGATGGGTAAACGCCAGGCTCGGTCTCGAGTGGTTTCTCCGGCACTCAATAGCGCCTCTGCGACTTTGTCATCATTGGCAAAAATAGCCGAGGCTTGGCTACCGAGCGCTATGATGCAGGCGCCAGTGAGGGTCGCGACATCGACCACAGTCTCTGGATTGAATTTATCGATATAGGTAAGTGCATCACAGAGCACCAACCGGCCCTCGGCATCAGTATTGAGTATCTCAACGGTTTGGCCTGACATGGTTGTGACGATGTCGCCTGGCTTGGATGCATTGCCAGCCGGCATGTTTTCAGCCGCCGCGAGTACGCCAATGACATTCATTTTTGGGCCAATCTCTGCGATCGTCTTCATGGTACCAAAGACCGTCGCTGCGCCACACATATCGTAGATCATTTCCCACATGCTAGCCCCGGGCTTAAGACTAATCCCACCTGTGTCAAATGTGATGCCTTTGCCTACGATGACATGGGGCTTGACACTTGCTTTAGCGCCCTTGTATTGAATTATGACCATTTTTCCAGGCTCGGTGCTGCCCTTGCTAACCGATAAAAAAGCACCCATTCCGAGTTTCGCCATCTGCTTTTCGTCCAAAACTGTGGTCGTCAGGCTGTCATAATCCTTCGCCAATGCTTTGGCTTGGTTGGCTAAATACGTCGGGGTACAGACATTCCCTGGCGCATTGCTGAGATCCTTGGCAATTTTTTTACCGGCGGCAAGTGCTGAGCCAACGTCTAATCCCTTTTTCAATGCTCGGGTTCGGTCTTGGGTCGCAATGAGTTCGATAGCCGTAATGGCGTTTTTAGGTTTGGGTTTAGGCTTACCCTTCATGTCCAGGTATTCATACGCCGAGTCAGCGAAAGTCTCAACAAGCTTGGTAGCAAGCCAAGTGTCATCGCGATCAGTAACAACAATTTCATCGAGGTTGATGGCCAGCCGCCCAACGGATAGTTTCTTTAAGGACTGCGTTAGACCGGCGGCGGCAGACAAAAATTGGTCTGCAGAAAAGTTTTTTCGCTCTCCGAGTCCGAGAAGAAGACACCGTTGGGTGTCTGCGCCAGAGAGATCGTGTAGGACCAGCGTTTCGCCGGCCTTAGCTTTAAAATCGCCGAGCGCGATAAGCTTTTTGAGCTGGCCACTCGAAGCTTCATTGAGCGCGCTGGCAGTTTCAGAAAATTCTAGATCGTCGTACCAACCAACCACGAAACAAGTCCTTCGGGTTTGCGTAAGCGCACGGGTTCTAACGGAGTACTGCATAACATTTCCTACTTAAGCCAGAGTAAATTGAGTGTACAACGATTATACTGAAGTTCGACCGTTTAGTTTTTAAAACTTATGATTCTATTTCGGTATCTCTCTCGAGAAGTGTTTTCAGCCATGAGCGTGATAGCGCTCGTGGTGTTTTTGATTGCAACGGCATCAAGGCTCAGCAGTTATTTATCCGATGCTGCTGCAGGGGCATTGAGCGCGAGCTTGATCGCGCATTTGCTCCTTTATCGGTTGCCCGGATTTTTGGAATTGATATTACCCATCAGTTTTTTTCTAGCAGTCATGTTGGCCCACGGGCGTCTACATGTAGACAACGAATTACAAGTCCTAAAAAGTGCCGGCTTCAGTGAGCGTCGTTTAATTGGTATGACCCTGGTTCAGGGGATCTTTGTGATGCTGCTTGCATCGATCGTAGTATTTTGGCTACGACCGGCAGCAGAATCGGGGATTCAGTCCGTGAGAGCAGATCAAAAATCCATGACGGAGTTTGATTTGCTCGTACCTGGGCGATTTCAGGTGCTTAGCTCAGGCGCCAGAGTGACGTATGTACAGTCTGTCTCCGATGATCAATTATTGCGCCAATTGTTTATGACCGAGCGGGTTCAGAAAGATGCAAAAAATGAAGAACAAGCTATTACGGTGATGGCAAAGGAGGCAGAAGCCAAGCTAGATGCCTCTGGCGATCGGTTTTTAATTTTAAAAGACGGTTACCGCTATCAGTTATCTGCTGGCTCCCGCGCTCACCAGGTGATTGCTTATGAAGAATTTGGACAGCGTCTACCGCGCAATGATTATGATATCGAAAGTGCAGAAGTGCGAGAGCAGTCAATGCTGAGTCTATTGGAAGCCGGTAGTCGCGATGCTTGGGCAGAAATTCAATGGCGATTGGGCTTGGTTTTAATGATTCCAATCCTAGTGATGCTCGCAGTGCCCCTTGGCAGAGTTGAGCCAAGAGATGGTCGTTTTGCTCGCATTGCGCCAGGTGTGGTGCTGTGTTTTTTGTATCTATTGCTGTTATCAGGCGTGCGAGCAGCGGTCGAGGAAGGTCGGTTTCCGGTGATGCCGGGGTTGTTTGCGGTGCATCTAGGTTTTTTAGGGCTGGCGTTGTGGTTGCTAAGACGCGCCGGGCCAATGGTCTTAAAAAAGGGCCAAGCGTCCAGAAAAGTTAGATCAGCACTGTGAATAAAATATTAAGCCGGTACATTGGTCTCGAGGTTCTTTGGGCAGTCTGTTTTGCCTCCGCGGGATTGGTGGGCCTGTTGGCGGTCTTCACCTTTCTTGAGGAAATCAAGGATTTTCAGAATCGCTATGATTTTGTAGCGGCTCTGACCTTTATAGGGCTGAGTGTTCCAAGACTGTTTTACGAAACGCTGCCGTTTTCTATATTGATTGGTGGGCTGGTGGGTCTCGGCGGCTTAGCTGCAAAAAGTGAATTGATTGTCATGCGCGCTGCCGGTGTATCAACCTTCCGGATTGTGATTTTTGCGGCAATACCCTGCCTGCTCTTTGCTCTCGCAGGCAGCGTGGTCGGTGAGTTTGTGCTCCCCAAAGCAGAGCGTGAGGCAAGGCTTGGCCGGCAACAGGCGCGAGACCAGGCTGAAACTATCGCGCCTGAGTTTGGGGTATGGACTCGGGATGGCGAAGCCTTTTTGCACTTGGCGGCAGTTCGAGATGCTGAGATCAGCGGTCTCAAGTGGTATTTGTTTGAACAGCAGAAGCTAATCTTGACTCGGTCAGCTCGTGGGGCTGAATACCGTGACGACGACGCAAATCCCCATTGGATGTTGTTTGACGTCACGGAAGTGAGGTTTTCAGAGCAGGGCAGTGAGTTAATGGTTTGGCCAGAAAAAATCTGGCTCACGCAACTAACGCCGAGCTCTATTGGCAATGAGCTATTAGTGCAGCCCGAGCGGATGTCTGTATCGTCTTTGTCGCAAAAGATTGAGCGCTTGGAATCAGAAGCCTTAAACAGTGAAGGTTATCGTTTGGGCTATTGGTCTAAGGTGCTGCAACCGTTTGTTGCCTTGAGTTTGTTGCTGCTTGCGGCGTCGGCAGTGTTTGGTCCCTTGCGAGAATCTTCCGTGGGAATGCGTATTTTCACAGGACTGGTCATTGGTGTCTTATTTAAGTTCTTGCAAGATTTACTTGCACCTGTCGCTCTCGTGTATGGTGTCCCGCCTCTTTTAGCGGTGATTGCTCCCATTGGTATTTGTTTGTGGTTTGGGTTTTGGCAACTGCGCAAAGCCGGTTAGAAACGCTTAATTTTTCGGTTGGTAGACAATGCGGCTGTGGCTTGCAAGGTCATGAAATGCCAATTTTTGAGGATTCACTAAAATCCAAAGTAAACCGAGTCCAAAGCAACCGAGCGATAACGTTGCAATGAGAAATCGAATGCTTGCTTGTTTGGGGCTGAGTAGCTTGCCGTCTTCTTGGATTGCAATGACTCGCCAGACTTGCATACCAAGTGTTTGCCCGCGGAACGACCAAAAGTAGACATAAAACAGCATGAGCTCAGCATACAAGAAAGCTTGGTACCAGATGCCCTCGAGATAGGCATTGGCGTCCGTTGCAGCAAGCAGTAAAAGGCTGCTGATCATCCAGATTGCAACGATGAGGAATCCATCGTAAAGCAGCACGGCGAGACGTCTGCCAAGTCCAGCGTTAGCAAGGGTCATGCGAAATTCGCTCGTCGAGTCGGGTGGGGTCATAAGATGCTGGTCACGGTTTTTTGGCTAACAGATGCTTTTGCTCACTTGTCAGCTGGCGTTCAAGTGCGAATCATAAAGGTGGCCTCGCACTGAGCGATTAAGCCATCATTGTCTGTTCTGCTCATACTCGATGCCATAACCGCCACTCGACCCTTTTGTTTGATACACCAGCCTTTCAGCGCAACTGAGACGCCGGTTGGCAAAGGATCTTTGTAGCGCAAGTCGCATTTGGCGGTCACAGCTTCGATCCCTTGAAGATAAAGCCAGTTGGCCATAACGTCGTCTAAGGCACTAAAAATAATGCCGCCATGGGTAACACCAGCGTAGCCACAATGAAGTGGTGAAGGCGTAAAAGTTGCCACACAATACTCGCCCTCAAGGGCAAAGGTGAGCTGCAGACCGCTAGGATTTTCTGGTCCACAAACAAAGCATGTATTGGCAGAATTGAGTTTTTCTCCGAGTTCGATGCTCATGACAGGATGTTATCTCCCTTTTCTGGCTGTTTCGTTGGATGCCAGATCATTCTAGGCTTAATAGAAACCGCCAGCGTCTTGTTCATTAGGGGGCGTTAACTTGCGAGCCTCTTTGAGCTCCTGACGAGCAAGGCGCGCCATAAAGGCGCTGTCCTGCCCGAGGGTTACCATTTGGAAACCTTGTTCAAGATAACGCTTAGTATAGGCTAACGAGCCGGTATGAATGCCAGCTGCAACGCCATGTTTCTGGCAGCAGGCGAAGATTCGATCAACGGCTGCGACATGAACGGGGTCGTCATTGTCCCCAGTAGGGGTAAGGTCGAGCGCAAAGGCAAGGTCAGCAGGGCCGATATAGGCTGCATCAACGCCGGGTGTGGATAAAATGTCATCAAGGTTGTCGAGCGCTTGTTTGGTTTCTATCATGACGATACAGGCGATTTCATTATTGGCCTCGGTCAAGTAATCCCGACCAGCATAGAGGGCGGCTCGAACCGGGCCGAAAGAGCGGATGCCTTGAGGTGGATACCGGCACGCTGCGACGGCCTTTTCTGCTTCCTCCCGATTGTTCACAAGTGGCACGATGACACCATAAGCGCCAGCATCCAAAACTTTCATAATTTCATAGGGTTCGTTCCAAGGCACTCGAACCAGCGGCACAACGTCAGTGGTCGAAATTGCTGGTAGCATGGCTTTGATATCGTGATAATCGAGCATACCGTGCTGCATATCGAGACAAAGCCAATCGAAACCAACGTGGGCCATGGTCTCTGCCGTAAAGGCTGAATCAATGCCCAGCCATCCTCCAATAGTTGATTGACCAGAGCGCCAAGCGCCAAGCACGTTATTGTTACGCATCTGCAACTCCTATTGTCCTTGCTTGACTCGATGAGGTCAGACTCTCCCTAACGAGATGTTCGGTTTGCTGGCACAGCCGATCCACGTCAGCCTTGGTTAAGCCATTGGTTTCAATGGGCGAATGTATTTGTAGCTTGACCCGTCCAGGTTGCCAGTCCAGCGTCCCTGTAGGCAACATTCGGTCTGTACCATGCAAAGTGAGCGGTAGGATCGGCAATTCAAGGTCGATGGCAAGTCTGAAAGCGCCTTTTTTAAACTTGAGAACCTCACCTGGCTGTGCTCGGGTTCCTTCTGGGAAAAAAATCACACACATGCCATTGACGAGTTTTTTACCCGCCTTTTGAATGCTCTTGACCGCTTGGGCTGAGTCGCTTCGATCAATGATAATGTGCCCCATCGCCGCACAAGCGGCCCCGACTATGGGTACCTTTCTCAATTCCTGCTTCATGACCCATTTGAGCTCAATAGGGAGATAACCGTAAATCAAAAGGATATCCAGCTGACTCCAGTGGTTGGCGGTCACGACATAGGATCTGTCAGAATCTAGGTATTCGAGTCCCTCAATGTTCACTGCCATACCTAGGACCTGACTGTTGAGGCGGGCCCAGAGCGCGGCTAATGTTCGTGAACCAAAATCGCCAAATCCGAGAAGTGACAAAAGGATGAGAGGCACGCCGATCAAAATGGTTGAGATCCCTAAAAAAGGCACGGCGATAAGCCATTTATAGAGATGCAGCGGGGTTGAGTGAGCTGACATGAGTGAAAAGCCCTCGACTCGATTTATCGAATTGCGGCGATAGGGCTATCGCCTTTAACCGTTGTTCGGAGCATGGCACGCCGATGGCCATGATAGTCAGAGGTGGCACAATGCTGGGTGCAGCGATTATCCCACATCACGAGCGTTCCTGGCCGCCACTGAACACGACAGGTAAAGGAGGGTTGCACTGCCCAGTCGTTTAAGTATTTCAGTAGCGGCGAACTCTCGGCCTCGGTCATGCCTTCAAAGCGAATCGTGTAGGTTGGGTTGATCCAAAGACAGGGGCGACCGGTATTTGGGTGGATTCTAATCACCGGGTGCGCGCGCTCTTCGGGTTCGTCTGTCTCCTTGCCGATCGTCATATTTTCAAGGTCATGTTGCAAATTGCTGTTTGGGCCGTAGGAGCGAGTGGCGCTGTGCATGGCGTTTAAGGGGTTTAGCATCGCCTTCAAGCCGTTAGATAGCCTGTCGTAGGCTTTGTAGAGATTGCTGAACAAAGTGTCGCCACCCTGGGGCGGTGTGTCTTCGGCGTAGAGCAGTGTTCTACTGGGTGGCTCGGCCTGAAAGGTAAAATCCGTGTGCCACCCTGAGCCAAAACTTTTAGGGGACTTCTCATTGGCCTCTTTGATGATGGGCACAACGTCAGGGTAACCAGGTAAACCAGTCAGATAGGGCGTCTGCCCAGGCCCTCCCAATTGATTCGTCAGTGTAAGAAGGCTTGCGGGGTCCAGCGACTGGTCGCGAAATACCAGCACAAGGTGCTCATCAAAGGCTTTGTCGAGGTTCGTGAGGTCAATTTCGGTTAAGCGCGCAAGATCGATCGTATCGACTTCAGCGCCGAGCGCACCGGTAATTGGAGTAATGTTCATAAAGCAGGCTTAGGCCTCATCGATATTGGGCTAAAGGGTTTCAGCTGACAACCACCTAAAGTTTTGCCGTTTTGGGTGCTGTCGTGTCAAGGGGTTTTGGTTAGTTTACGCATTCCCTCGTTCGATGGCCATTGCCGTTATGCGTCCCGAATGTAATCGGTCACTTCAATGGGGTTAGTATCAGTATCAATGGGGTTAGGATTAGGATCGACTATTTGATCAGGGCTAATCGCCATTGACCGAGCTGTATATTTAAGTAATATGTTACTAAATAATAGGTAAGTAATTACTTAAATGGGCGATTCCAAATCAGGGCAGATCCGAAGTTTATTGGACGTGACAGAGGCCGTTTACGGCCGACAGTGGACGGCGGGAAGTGGACGTTCTGGCTCGCAACCGCTCCTCTTTGAGGCAGGCTGGGTTCGGTTAGGGTGCATCTTGAGACAATCTGGCCCAACTTCCATCGTGGCTCTGAGTCAGCAGTTGGGGGTATCTCATCCAGCAGTTTTGCAAATTGCAAAACGCATGATCGCCGAGGGCACGCTTGCAGATTTTCGAGATCGTCGGGATAAAAGGCGGCGTCTGTTAGCGCTCACTTCTCATGGAAGGTATGTATTTCAGGGTATTTTTGCCCACCAACAGCTTTACGAGCAATTGGTTTTCGAGCGTTTGGCACCGGCTGACTTGTTGCGTGTGTTATCGAAGTGGGAGGATATGTTGAACTCTGAAGCGCTTGTCGATAAAGCCCTTAAAAGGATATCAGTGATAGATATTTACCCGTACTCGCCAGAATTTAAGCCGGATTTTGAATTGCTGAACCGGCATTGGATAGAGCAGTACTTTAGCATTGAGCCCAAAGATGCTGCACAGTTTAAAGACCCAGAGGCAACGATTATTAAACCTGGCGGGAAAATACTCTTTGCGGTTACCCAGACTGGCGTCACTGTGGGTGCTTGTGCACTGATCCATATCGATGATAGTTGCGCGGAACTGGCAAAAATGGCGGTTCAAGAGGATTTCCAGGGTTTTGGTATCGGTCGGCAAATTGCCGAGGCTATTATTGCAGAAGCCAGAGCAGCGGGTTACCAAGAGATCGTGCTCGAATCCAATACCCAGCTTCACCCTGCCATCGGTTTGTATAAGGCATTAGGATTTGAGACCACCTCTACAGGCGAAAGCTCAGACTACGCTCGGGGCAATATTAAAATGCGCAAATTTTTGCGCTGAAATAGCGCGCTATTGCTTGAGCGGAAATTAAGCGCAAAAGCTATAGGATGTTAAACAGGAGCCTGCTGCTTGGCGTCGAACCGACTCTGTAAAATGGCTGGGTGCGGGGCTCGACGACAAGTGATTGATTGGGGTCTTGTGCAGACTTTGGTAGCCATTTTGTTTTGTTGGGCGGGTGAGGTCGTGCAACATAAGCCCAGCCGGTGTCTCGACCTCAGCCGGCGTTTAAAAACCGCTCATCAATCTTCGTGCTTTTATGGCTCAAGCAGTTATGGCACAAGCAGTTGCCTGAAACGGCCGCTTCTGATCAAGCTATGAGGCTTGATATGTGCAGAAAGCTTTGAGGTCGGTATGTTAGGCTTTATTCTTTACTGTGCAGCACTGGCTTTAGGAGGGAAATTTGTGACAGCCAATAACGACCCATCTATTTTTGAGCGCATCATGGCCGGAGAGATTCCCTCTGAAATGATTTATGAAGATGATCAAGCGATTGTCATCAAGGATATCAATCCTCAAGCGCCAACCCACGTGTTAATCATTCCACGGGTAAAGATTCCGAAACTGGTCGATGCCAATGACACTCATCAAGCGTTGTTAGGTCATCTTTTGTTGGTCGCTGGTAAGGTGGCAGGTCTGCTCGGTTGCGCCGATGCCTTTCGTTTAGTGATCAATAACGGTGCGGCAGCAGGACAAACGGTCTTTCACTTGCATTTACACATCCTAGCTGGCAAGGGGTTCTCGGAGGCTGGTCTGGCCTCACCCTTTAATTAAGACCTCTGGTTTGCAAGATGCTTCAGAAGGCACCCTCGTTGGAACAAAAGCCTTCCCAGCGAGCAAAAAGGTGCGCTCGCGGCCTGGGCTAAAGATAAAGCAGTTTGAGCGTGGATGATGCGAGCTAGGCAACAATAAAGCCGCGGAACGTTAGGGCAGCTAGTTAAGCCAGACAACTTCACCTTTGCTAAGGTCATAGAAAGCGCCGCAGATCGACAGTTCTCCAGATTCTGCTCGCGCCGCGAGCACCTCTGAACCTAGCTTCAGCTGGCTTACAGCCGCGCCAACATTGGCTTGCATGCATAGATGGCTTAGGGTTTCTGAGTCGCTATCGGTGGCGTCAGATACAAGGTGAGCGATATTAGGTAGGACTCGATCAACGATAGATCCGAGACTTCCAGCGGTCGCGCGCTCAGCAGATTGCAGCACGTCGAGTGTGGCGTTAATAGCGCCGCAGCGAGTATGACCCATGACAATGACCAACGGTACGTTAAACTGCAGGACTGCGAATTCCACACTACCAATTTGCGAGGGGGCAACAATATTGCCGGCGACTCGGATAACGAACAAATCGCCCGGACCTTGGTCAAAGATGATTTCTACTGGAACTCTTGAATCAGAGCACCCAAGTATAATTGCCTTGGGATTTTGCGACTGAAGGGTCTCAGCGCCCTGCCAAAGCTTTGGGGTCGAACGCCCCTGTCTAAATCGATCATTGCCGTCAATTAATGCGGTCAGAATGGTATCGGCCTCTGTCATAAGCGTCTCCTGCAATGGTCTTATGTGCACAATTTTAGGGTTCACAGTTGGGTAAGATATTAACCGTTATTGATCATCGACGGCTATTTTCCTTGGTCGCAGCCCAAGCCAGCGTTAAACTCGGTGCCCATGATGAAGGCTTATCAAAAGTCGCTGTTGCCGCGAATGTGCCTGGCGACAGCTGTGCTGAGCAATGTGCTGCTGAGCTTATGCTCGACGCACTCAGTCGTAGGTTCAGGTGATAAAAAATGATTGAATCTGAGTACGATTATATTGTCATCGGTGCAGGGTCAGCTGGCTGTGTTATGGCAGCGCGATTGGCGCGAAAATATCGTGTGTTATTAATTGAAGCTGGTCGTGCTGATCCTGCTTGGGATTTTAGGCTTCAGATGCCAGCTGCGCTGTCGTTGGTGTTGAAATCAACGCGTTACAACTGGGCTTTTTCATCAGAACCAGAAGCTAAGCTAGGTAACCGTCGATTGTATTGCCCAAGGGGTAAGGTATTGGGTGGCTCTTCATCGATTAACGGCATGATCTTTGTTCGTGGTAATTCGGAAGATTTTAATCGTTGGGCGACGCTCGGGGCTTCGGGTTGGTCGTATGAAGAGGTGTTACCTCACTTTAAGCGTAGCGAGACGAAAGCGGGCGGCGATCCAAGTTACCGGGGTTTAGAGGGGCCGGTTCGCGTGACCAATGGCGATGTTTCCTCTCCCTTGAATCAGGCTTGGTTGGAGGCCGGTGAGTTGTTGGGGTATGGAGTTACCAACGATTTTAATGGCGCCCAGCAAGAAGGCTTTGGTCCTTTTGATCGGAATGTGGCAGACGGTATTAGACAAAGCGCTGCGCGTGCCTACCTTCGCGGTGACCCTGAGATCGACCGCTCGGGCTTGACGGTTATAACTCAGACTGAGGTTTTGGGTCTTGAGTTTAGCGGTGACCGGGTCATTGGCGTCAAAACCTATCGATCAGGGAGGGTAGGTCAATTTAAGGCGCATCAAGAGGTGATCGTGTCCGCCGGCGCGATTAAATCGCCTCAATTGTTGATGCTCTCTGGAATCGGGCCGGAGAAGGCGCTGAAGCAGTTTGATATTCCCTGTCGTAGTCCAATCGATGCGGTGGGCCAAAATCTTCAGGATCATCTTGAAGTTTACATTCAAACAAAGTGTTTGCAGCCGGTGTCGATTTACCCGTCAACTCATGGTTTAAGGCAGTTAGGTGTTGGCATTGAGTGGTATTTAGCCAAGCGGGGCGCTGGTGCAACAAACCATTTTCATACTGGTGCATTCCTCAGAAGTGGCTTTGACTATGGCTACCCTGACTTGCAGTTTCATTTTTTACCGGTCGCGATGGATTATGACGGCAAGGCGGCCCATCGCGGGCACGGTTTCCAAATGCATGTTGGGCCCATGAAACCAACCAGCAGAGGTTGGGTTAGTTTGGCAACGAGTGATCCGCTTAGCGCACCAAACATTGTGTTTAACTACAACAGCACCGAGCAAGATCAAAAGGTCATGGCAAGGGGTATCGAAATTGCTAGAGAGGTGGCCTTGAGTGCGAGTTTCAAGGGCTTAGCGGGTAAAGAAATAAGGCCAGGTGCTGTCGATGTTGCGGCGTTTGTAGCCGAGCATGGTGAAAGCGCCTACCACCCTTGTGGCACCTGCAGGATGGGCGATGATGTAGATGCTGTGACCACGCCCAACGGCCAGGTTCGTGGTGTTCGAGGGCTTCGTGTCGTCGATGCGAGTCTCATGCCCGAGATTACGAATGGCAATTTAAACGCGGTAGTGATGATGATGGCTGAGAAGATTTCGGCTGAAATGCTAGCATCTTAAGCCCGGTGCTATGTCGTTTGATACGCTAGCCATCTCGATGTTCGTGACCACTGAAACATAAAGAGGTATTTATGGGCTATCAGAATCAAACTTGGTTGGATCAATGGCAAGAACCGATCCTTGATCCTGATCTTGAGATATGTGACCCACATCATCACCTCTGGGATCATCAAAACCATCGTTATTTGTTAGACGAATTTAAGGCAGATCTTGATAGTGGCCACAGGATTGCAAGTACTGTTTTTGTTGAATGCGCCAGTATGTACAACAGGGTTGCTAGCGAGGCGATGGCCCCTGTTGGGGAAACCGAATTCGTCAACGGGGTCGCTGCGATGTCTGCTAGTGGCCACTATGGCGCAGTGCGCATAGCCGCCGGTATCGTCGGGTTCGCGGATTTAAGTTTAGGGTCGCGAGTGGGCGACGTTTTGGATGCTCATATACATGCGAGCGGGCGGTTTAGAGGCATACGGCACGCCCTTGGATGGCATCCAAGCGATGCTATTAGAAATTCTCACAGCAATCCTAGTGAGCAACTAATGGCCTCGAGCGAATTTCGTCAGGGATTTGGGATGCTGGCACCACGTGGTTTGAGCTTTGATGCTTGGTTGTATCACCCGCAAATTACCGCTTTGGCCGACCTTGCAGATGCTTTTCCAGATACACAAATCATTTTGGATCACTTCGGAGGCCCACTTGGCATCGGTCCCTATGCAGGCCGGGCGAGAGAAGTCTTTGAGCATTGGCAAAAAAGCATTTCTGCATTAGCGCTACGTCCAAATGTTGCGGTTAAGCTAGGGGGGCTTGTTATGCCAGTCAATGGGTTTCAGTTGCATAAGCGCCGCAAACCCCCGAGCTCCGATGAGTTAAAAGCTCTGACCGGCGATTACTATCGGTTTGCGATCGAGGTGTTTGGTGTCGATCGTTGCATGTTTGAAAGTAATTTTCCGGTGGACCGACAGAGCTGTTCTTACCAAGTGCTTTGGAATACCTTTAAAAAATTGGTTATTGATGCGTCGCCCGCAGAGAAAAAAGCGCTTTTCCATGACACCGCAGCCCGTATTTATCGCCTATGATTACCAACTGCTGTATCCGATTACCGATGGTGATCGAGGCCTGTGTGAGCGATTAGACGTTGAGTAAAGGCCTTACCGGCAAACCGTTACACCCTGCCGCTAGGGTGAGCGTTGAAGCCCTCGCTGAGTAACCCCGGGGCTGTCGGCTAGATTGGCCTTTTTGGCTGCCTGCGATTAAGCCTATGGCCGTATAGGCTGGGCATAGAGTTTCTGGGGCAGTTTATCTTCAGCGGTTTTGCGGCCCATCGTGGTGAGTAAAAAGAGGATAGAGAACAGGTGCCTGAAACGAAATTGAAAGCAGATTTTTTACCTCCTCGATGGTTGTTGAAACTCTTCACTCGCATCAATGTTTGGGTCTATCGCGGGTCGGGTGGTCGATTGATGAATCGCTTAGCGGGACGACCCATATGTTTGGTCGAAACGATGGGTAGACGCTCAGGAAAGCGCATTAGGATTCCCCTGATGTATGTCCCGGAGGGGGATAGGATCTACTTGGTCGCGTCTCAAGGAGGCGCACCGAGACATCCTGTTTGGTTTTACAACTTAACGGCAAACCCCAAAGTAATCATTGAGGCCGAGGGTGTCCGAAGGTCAATGACCGCCGAAGTACTAGCGGGTGCTGCTCGCGATAAGGCCTGGCAGCGGTGTGTGGAATGTTATCCTGATTATGAGACTTACCGCACCCGAACAGAGCGTCAAATACCCGTTTTTGAGTGCCGACCGAGCGAGGAGTAGCAGGCGCTTGATGCTTTGATTAATTGGTGTGGGTTGGTACAGCAATCTCAGATAGCAGCATCGGTCGATAGCGATTGAGGAGCGCCAAGGCGATTGCAATGGTTTCCGAGTCTAAGATGCCGGAGTAGGCTTTTGGTCTATAGCGCATTTGAAATGCCCTAACGACCCTTTGCGATGTTGCATCCTCAACGCCGCTGAGCTCAATTGGGTAGCCGATTCTAAGGAGCGCCGCTTGTGCGGCAGCGATGCTCAGCGGTTTGCGTTCAACTAAGTCGCGATAAAATTGCAGATCATGTTCTAAGTACCATGCGCCGAACCCTGCCTCGTATAACCGCTGCCAGGGAAACAAAGGCCCTGGATCAACTTTGCGGTCAGGAGCGATGTCAGCATGCCCTACAATGTTAAGTGGTGTGATTTCTGGATGTCGGCTTACTATGCCGGACATCAGTTTTATTAACGCTTGAATTTGAGCCTCGGGGTAGGGTTTAAATTGGCATACCTCTGCTAAGGGATAAAGCTGACCGCTTTCAGTTTGATCCGGGCCACAGCTGGATCGATTAACAAGTTCAATGCCTATGGACCGATCGTTGAGTGATTGTTCGCGAAACCACTGACTTTTCCCGGCGTGCCAGGCGCGGTTGTGTTCTTCAACCAGCCGATAAACTCGCACCGAGGCATGGGAGTAAGTCGGATCGAGGGTGTGTGGAATTAGGTAATGGGCGCTTACCGGCCGGCTTGATGGTTTCGTCAACGCTTCTAGAGAAGTCGTGAAATCCTCCGAAGTAAAATGAATGACGAGGTGATTGACTCGGCTATTTTGATTGTTTGAGGGGATGTCGATTACCCGCAGCGATTCGCAGGCTAGGAGACTGAGCGTGCTGAAAATAAGGGCTGCTGATCTAATGGGCATGTTCAGTACGCCTCCATGCACGGGTGCCAAGCATGAGGGTTAGCAGGGTCCCGATCGGGAAAAGCCAAGGCCAGGCAATGACAGGGCCAGTCATGATGATACCCAAGGGTGATAATAGATTCGGGTGATTCAAGATAATCATAAATACGAGGGTCGTTGGAATAGCTGATGCCAGATAGAGCCGTCCGCGGTATCCCATCAAGCTTAAAATTAACAGCGCCATTAAAGGTCCATAGGTGTAAGTCGTCATGGTGAACGCAAGATCTATGAGATTTCGTCCGCTCTCGTCAAATAGTGCTGCGATTGCAGCGAGCATGAAACCCCAAATAACGATAGAACTTCGAGCGGTGGTCAGTGGGTAATGGGTAACCAGGTGCCGGGCATGCGACTGCTTGAGCAACGAATAAGTTACCTGCGCTAGCGCAGCAAGAATTGAGTCGAGGCTCGAGATAGCCGCGCTTAGGATGCCTGCAAGCATCAGGCCTCTTAGGCCGGCAGGAATTTCACTAACAATAAAGAGCGGCAAAATTCTATCTGCTCGCTCGGCAATGAGGCTTGCTTGCACCCCTGACAAGGGATCAACGAGATAAAATGCGTAAAGCCCCAAGCCGACCAACAACATAATCAGAGGAATAATCTCTCCCAGCGAACTCCAGAGGATCGCTTTTTTTGCATCTTGCACCGAGCGACAACAAAGCAGGCGTTGAACAAATAGTTGGTCAAAACCATAGACCGCAACGTTTTGAAATGGCATGGCTAAGAGGGCGGCCCAAAACGTCATCGCGATCCTGGGATCGTTCGACAGGTCAATAAGGGTAAGCTTCCCAGATGCCCGACCGGTGTCAAAAATACCCTGCCATCCGCCTTCAAGGTGAAGCGGTATGTACGCCAGTACAAACAAGGCTGTCCCAATCAACAGACAAAACTGAACGACATCGGTATAAATCACGGATTTAATGCCGCCCATCCAAGTCCACATAACTGCAAAAATCGCAATGATGGCAATGCTATCGTTGATGCTCCAGCCGGTCATGATTTCGATGACTAGCGCTGTAGCGTAGACCCGGACGCTTTGACCAAGAACGCCTCCAACCAAGAACAAAGCCGCCGCGACTTTGCTGGGCGTTACACCAATGCGCGCTTGTACATAATCGTAGGGACTGAGATAGTTTTTTTCGTAGTATCGGGGAATTAAGTATCTAGCGATAATGATTCGCGCCAAAATCCCAGCAATCGCAAATTGTAAATACGTAAAATTTCCGCCCGCGGCGAAGATCAAAGCAGGCACCGCAATCAGTGTGATCGCGCTGATCGTGGTGGCGACAAAAGATAGGGTTACAGCCTGCCAAGCAATCTGACGCCCGCCTAAAAAAAAATCCTCTGTCGATGATGGTTTGCCTTTGAACCGGTGACCTATCCAGGTAGTCAAGAACAAATAACCGATGATCAAGTAGTAGTCGATGGCAGCGAGGGCGAGCATGGGTTCAGGGGCTGGACTTTCTAAATATCATACCCAATAACGAAGATAACTGCTTGGCGCAATAGGCTCAGTTGGTTAGAAATCGATCCACAAATACCTTGTATTTGTCGAACCCAGTTGGTGCGACTACCGGTAAGGACAATGGACGGCCCTAATAAGCCGGCGCTAAGCCTTCTACCTTAATGGCTGGAATATTGACGACTGACAGGCTAATCGCCGGCGGTTGCGAGCGATTAGTCTTTAAAGGCAGCAGACACTTTGAGATTGAGTCAAACCCCGCTGGAAGTATCAGTTGCTAAATTATCCAGTAAACTAGCGAGCCTTCGCGCAGAAGGCAGCGAACTTATGCTGCGCAGGTCCCTGCTGTACGCGAGTAAAATTGCTGTTTGCCTCTCCTTGTCCACGGATTCATCCTGCACCATCGACTCAAGCTCAATCTTGATCTCTGTCAGTAGGGGTTTGGGTGAGATTGGGTTTCGCAATAATTGATCAACGTAGGCTAAACCAACGATGGGGTCATTGGGCCATGTGACAGGAAACTGCTGTTGTGGGTTGAAGGTTTGACCCTGATCTGCCAGTTGGGCTGCAGCGATTTCGTTGGCGGATAAATGTTCGCTAGGCAACAACGATAAAACATCGAGCCCTCGAGTAATCTCAGTCGCATAGATTTTGCCTTGATACCAGTAGGTCGACCAGTAACCGCCAGTGATGAGGTGGGACTCATGGATCGGTCCCCGATCAAAGTAGGCAATTTCAATGGGATCGCTTGAATCAGTAAAGTCGAGAATAGAAATACCGCCTTGATACCAAGCCTGCACGAATATATCTCTGCCAGGTACGGGGATGATAGAGCCGTTGTGTGCCACACAGTTTTCTTGCTTCGTCTGGGGTGCCGGCATTTTATAATAAGAGCGGAACACCAGCTCGTTGTTGACGATATCGTAGATTGCGTTTGCACCCCAATCTTTAGGATCGAAGGAGCGGCATCGGGGTCGAGTACCGCCGCCCCATTCGTCGGTGAACAGCACCTTGGTACCATCGTTGTTAAAGGTGGCAGAGTGCCAGTAGGCAAAACCGGTGTCGGTCACCTCGTGGATCCGCTTCGGTTTGAGGGGATTTGAGATATCGAAAATGATCCCGTTACCAGAGCAGGCGCCGGCAGCAAGGGCTAGATCAGGGAAAACAGTAATATCGTGGCATTGATCAGTTTGGTAGGTTTCCTGTGAGTCGTCGCTGTGTTTGCCTCCTCGCCACAACCCTGCAAGTTGCCCGGTTTGTTCGTCAGCAAAGACCCCAGGGCTATCAACAATTTTTGCTTGGCTAGGGTCGTCAAGAGGAATTTCAATCACGTCGATGCGAAAGAGTGAGGTTCGAGTATCTCCGGCAATATTACCGATACACCCCGCAAGTTCCTCGGTTTTACGAACACTCGATGTTCCCGAGTTATAGACGATAATGCGCTCGTCATCAGCGCTGACCACTGAATGGGTATGTGACCCGCGACACGTCTGAACCTGGCCCACTTGCTTTGGGTTTGCGGGATCGGAGATATCAAAGATTCTCAGACCACGAAAGCGTGCCTCGCTGATGTCGTCGCTAATTCCCTCCAAGCCGCAGTCTACTCGTCCCCTTGTTTGCTCAACTGACATCAACAATAAGTGGTCGATGATAGATACGTCTCCTTGCCCCCCTGGGCAAACAATAGAACTGATCAATTCCGGTGGTAAGTTCGGCGCCAGTTGGTACAAATTGATGCCGTGGTAACTTCCTACCGCAAGAGTAGCGCCAGAAAATGCCATGTCGGTATAGGAGAAGCTCAGAAGGGGTGAACGTTCGACCCTTTGCGATTCGGCTTCATCAGCCGTTGAATTTGACTCTTCAAGATCGTCGCTGACCAGATTTTTTAAAGTGGACCACCAGGAACCTAAATCCTCTTGCTGCGCTTCGGGGTTTTTAAGCGGCGGTAATTCTGACGGATTGTTCGGGTCATAAAAACCGGGTGGCTTGGGGAGGTTGATATCTAATTGGAGGTTCAATGCTGCAAACTCTGCGTCATCAAAACCTGCAGTTAAACCGACTCTTGGGTCTTGTGAAAGCTTGGCACTTAATTGGTCCAACCGATCAATTTCGGATTTTTGTTCATTACGAATATCTGTAACGAACTGATACAGCATGGGGTCATGGGCAGTACCTGGGGCTTTTAATAAGTCTTTAATCATCTTTAACGCGCCTTCGTGGTGGCGCATCATGAGCTCGAGAAACAACGAGTCAAAATCGTTGCCTGAGGCGTTGGCCAGCTCCTGCATTGCTTCAGCTGACGCCATCCCCATTTTTTGATGATGCTCCATCATAGAGTGCTCAGACATTTCACGCGTCAGAGGTTGGCCTCGGTCCGATAACCAGGCATTCATTAAATCGATCTCATCTCTTTGGCCTACCCCGATACGATTAGCGATATCAAGTAAGGGTTCATTGTTTGTTCGGTTTGAAGCAAGGACGGACATGTCGACGGCTTGCTGATGATGAGCCACCATATCTTGTAGAAATCTTACATCTTGCTCGGTAAACCCTGAGTCAGCGATGCGGGCCGCTTCGCTGGCGCTTAGCAAAATGCTTTGTTCACCCGGAGCACCAGGTTTGATGATGGGCCCGCTTGCGAGGGCGTCTGCGCTGGAGCTGCTGACAACAATCAAGAAAAGCCCTAGCAGCAGATGAGTTTGGAAAAGAAAGCGCGTTAATCGGATCATGCATTATGCCTTATATGCGATTGTCTAAAGTAATGAACAAATGGTGCTGAATAGCTGCCGTGCTAGTCCCCCAGGGTGCGGCGGCCATGTTCTGAGTATTCCTGATGATGTTTGTCAGTACCAGTCTAACTTGGCCCTTTTAGGAATAAGGAAAGGCATCGCAACGAGGTCATTGCTCCTGTTTTTCTCACCTGTGACTTCATCGGTTTTGTTTTCGGCACTGCTACAGTGACTAGGAAAAAAGAAAAAAGGAGCGACTATGGATTCCGTGCGCGTGAAAGATTACATGGTCTCCCAGCCCGTGACGGTTACTGAGTCTGTCTCGATCGCCGAGGCGGCTCGCTTAATCACCGAGAGAAAGGTGTCGGGGTTGGTGGTGGTTGACGACGATCAAAATGCAGTGGGAATGCTGTCCGAGTTAGATTGTCTTCGAACCCTGTTGTCTGAGCGTTACAATGGTCAGGTATTAGGGGCACAGCCTGTATCAGCAGTGATGACTCAGCCTGTCACGTGCTGCGGCCCAGATGCGGACATCATTTCGATTGCAGAATCGATGTTGAAGCATAAGCAGCGCCGACGTCCGGTGGTCCAAAGTAACCAATTGGTGGGTCAAATTACGTGTCGGCAACTGCTGGGTGCTATGTTGGACTTTGGGTAACGCAGCTAGCTGCAAAAACAACGATCTGCTAAGACCTGTTAGTCCAGCCCCATGACGAGAACGAGGCCTGTCTCTACGTGGCGGTACGTAGCTCTTCATCATCCAGCAATTGCAGATACCGGTATTTGGAGTGTCATTTGTTCAGTGGTGCGAGAACCAGTGCTTGGCGAAACCTTGGTTTTCGGATCGTGTCTTTAGGCTGACGATGATGTTGGTTGGCACGGTTGGGCGATTGGCTGATAAGCAGCAGCCTAGACGCCATTCGAACTCGCCTAAGGCTCACTTGCTCAATTCCTTAACCTCAAGCCGCTCAATAGGCATCTTGCCCAAAGATTAACTCGTGGCCAGAAATGTCGACGACGGCAAAATCACGAATGCCATAAGGCCGTGTGTCTAGCTCGATCTTAATCGAAACCGAGCGTTCCTTGAGGGATTGATAGTATTGATCGACATTTTTTACCCAAAAAAAGATAGCGCTAAGGCTGACCTTCTGACTGCTAGATCGAAAATGAATCGCGGCGTTATCGCGCCAGACTACGGCATAATTTTCTGACTCAAAATCGCAAGTAAATTCGAGCTGCTCAGTATAAAAGGCAATGGTCTCTGGGAGATCGTCTACGTTGAGAAGGGGGGCGGCTTGGATGAATTGTGACGGGTTCGAGGTGGGTTTCTTAGGCAATTTGGGCTCCCAATACGCATCTGAAGCAATCAAGTGAATGGTGAAAGGCCGCCGAAGATCCAAGGCATCGCGGCGTTTTCTAGCAAGAGTTGTCTTTAGGCCTCGATGGCCTATTCGGGGTGATTTAACCCTAATCTGCATCCTGATCGATCACCCTAGCGAAACCCTTCCAATAAATAGTGGCGAGTCCAGAGATAGAGCTAATTTAATGGTGGGTCTGGGTTCAATTGGCGCGCGCTTTAACGGGGCTGCGGGAGGTTACGCGGCTGAATATCGACTGCTAATGTGACGGAATGGAGGCTCGTCTGTGTTGGTGCTCACGCGGGGCGTGCCCTTGGTTTATGCGCTGTGCGGGATTTCATGAAAAAATAGCCATGACAGGGCGCCAGGCAAGGCGCGGACCGTTACTGGATAACAAACCCTGTCATCATGGCTTGTTCTATCTCGAAGTTAGGTGAGTTGGAGGCAAACATCGCAATGATTTTATCTTCGATATCTTTTAGCAAGAGCGCTTTCCCATCCGCTGAGTTGATGCTGTCGAAGTCGGTTTGTTGCATCAACATAAGGAGTTCACTTTGAATTAAGGGTAAGTTCTTTTTGATCTTTTCCTCAGAGACTGGGTCCCTGGTTTGTATGCTGGTCGTTATTTGTACGTAGCGCATTTTTTTACCGACCTGAAAATTGGCTACAACCGGTGGAATTTCGATGTATCGAAATTCACGTTGATCAATCTCGACCTTGGGTTCGCTCTCGGTTTCGTCTGCTGTGTAAACCAATAAGTAATAGGCTGCTCCTGCTCCGATTAGGAGTATTAAAACAGCGCTCGCAATGATGATTATCTTTTTCAAGAGGCTATTATCCTTCCTTGGATTGGAAGACCTTTTGAGCCGAAATCGAAATTCAGGTTCGATTAGCCTCGCATTTGTAAAAATGCCTAGGTCTCTAGATTTAATTCTGTGTTTTCGGATTTGCTCTGCCACTAAAGGGCGGTTCTGCACGAGGGGCGAGTATATCCTAACCATTAGGTTAAGTGGAGATCGATTGCGTCTACTTGATTTACCTCAGATAAGTTCCAAACGATCCCGCCGACAGGGCATAAACGCCTCACGCCCGCCAAGTGCAGACGCTATGGGTCGCTGCAGGTTACCCAAGTGCTCTCCTGTTTTTTCTCGCTCTGGTACCCTTGTGGCAGCTTTGATGGGGTGACTTGTGAGGGCTGGCAGGATCGAAAGCTACGATTTCTGCAGCACTCTCGTCAAATTCTGCCGCTTGATTACGCCCTCGACCTAGAAACTTTAATTGTATGGTATCGCGTTCGTTATCTGCGCTTGGCGCTCCAGCCTGTCCTGGGGTCCCAATTGGGCCAGTGGCGCCGACTGCGCCCTCGTTTTGCTGACAGCGCAAAAAGAACCGCTAAAATTGTAAGTTGAATACTAGATAGCGTCATTTGAATCTCACCTGATGAAGTTGGATTCAAAACTTAAATTTAGAGGACTAAGCGCTGATTAAGTGGGGGCTAATTACTAAATGATAGAGAAAACGATGTTAAGAACTTACTTCTTTTGCTGAACGATATTAGCAGATAAAGAGAGGGCGGTTACCATCAAAAGCCCAACCTTCGTGCTTTTAAGCACGTGGTACCGAGGGCCGGAATCGAACCGGCACTCCCGTGAAGGAACCGGATTTTGAATCCGGCGCGTCTACCAGTTCCGCCACCCCGGCACGTGCGAAGCCAGTATACCAGAAATTGTGATAGGTATGGATTGCTCGCAGAGAAATGTGTCGAGGACCGGCGGCGTCGACCAATCGAAGTCCAGAGCGTTATGGCTTGAGCATCCTCAGCCATAGCTGGCGCTCAAGCAGCAAGAAATGTCGGGTTACCTGGCGCTGACTTTGAGGCGGATGAGGTTGCAGGACAACGCAAGCTGGTTGCTGGTTAATCGTGTACAGGAAAGTGTTTGCAACAGATGAGAGGCTCGGGTCAGGCAGAGGTAGTGGCCTGCGAAACATTAACGGTTTTCAATATTGGGTAAACGTGGTCTGCCTAAAGGTTTTGGCGCTACCTAACCA
>JADHNJ010000063.1 GCA_016779565.1 Pseudomonadales bacterium | reverse complement strand
AGTCGAAGATGGTGATGATTTTGTGATCAACGGTGAAAAATGGTTCTCATCGAACGCTCGGTTCGCCAGTTTTTTAATTGTGATGGCCGTTACCGATCCAGACGCTTCGGCGCATGGCCGCGCCAGCATGATTGTGGTGCCGACCGACACACCAGGGGTTGAGATCGTTAGAAATGTTGGCGTCGGCGACGAACCGCCAGGACATGGTACGCATGCTTATGTTCGGTATACCAACGCTCGGGTACCAAAAACCAACTTGTTAGGACCAAGAGGGCAGGGTTTTGCGGTTGCACAAACGCGCTTAGGTGGCGGTCGAGTGCACCATGCGATGCGTACGGTCGGCCAAATTAAGCGCGCCTTTGACATGATGTGTGAGCGCGCTTTGTCACGAACGACCAAAGGCGAGATTTTGGCGGATAAGCAGTTAGTGCAAGAAAAAATCGCTGACTCCTGGATCGAAATGGAATCCTTCCGGTTGATGGTTCTCAGAACTGCTTGGCGCATTGATCAGTACAATGATTATCTGAAAGTGCGCAAAGACATCGCCGCGATTAAAGCGATGATGCCAAAGGTTTATCACGATGTTGTGTCTCGTTGCATCCAGGTCCATGGTGCGCTGGGTATCTCTAATGAGCTACCGCTCTCTGGGATGCTTTTGGGATCCTTCGTGATGGGTATTGCAGATGGGCCAACGGAAGTTCACAAGGTGACGATTGCGCGTCAGGTACTTAGAGATTACGAGAGCACGGAGGCTTTGTTCCCTGCTTACACGCTGCCTAACCGCCGTGCCGCTGCGCTAAATTTATTAGGTGATCAGATCGAACGCGAAGTCGAGGCTTGGTAACCGGTCCAATGATCTGGTCTGGCGGCGAGAGGAAGGCGCCGAACGCATAATCGAAAATAAGGGATAACGATGATGAATGAGACGCCCGTGAGCGATGTTAAACCCGAGGCCGTTGGCATCAGCAGCGAGCGCCTAGAACGCGTTAGCGCTTGGCTTAATCAACAAATCGCCTCTGAGCGATTAGCAGGCGCTAGTGTGGCCGTCGGCCGAAAAGGCCATTTGGTCTACCATCAAGCGGCGGGTCTTGCCGATCAAGAAGGAGGACAGGCGTTCGCCGAAGATACGATCCTTCGAATATTCTCGATGACAAAACCCATCACCACAGTCGCAGCGATGATGCTCTACGAGCGGGGATGTTTTCAGTTAGATCATCCGGTTGCGCGTTACATTCCCGCTTTTGAGCAAACCCAAGTTTGGTGCGGTGGCGCAATAGACGATGTTGAACCCCAGGCGACGCGTATGACGGTTCGCCAACTGATGACCCATACCTCCGGTTTGACCTATGGTTTTATGCATCAAAATGTTGTGGACGAAGCCTATCGAGGGCGTGGGTTGGATCAGAATAAAGCGATGAATCTGGCCGAGTGGGTGGATGCGTTGGCTGAAGTGCCGTTGATCGCGCAGCCAGGGACGCAGTGGAACTATAGTGTCTCGACGGATGTGTTAGGGCGGTTGGTTGAAATTTGGTCTGGCCAGGACTTGAACACCTTTTTTAAACAAGAAATATTTGAGCCATTAGGCATGGTAGATACAGGTTTTGCGGTCGCCAGTGATCAAGCCCACCGATTGGCATCGCTTTATAGGCCGAGTAATGGTGCTGTCATGGGCGCGAAGTCGCCGGCTGCAAGCCCTCTAAAGGATCGAGACCCAGGACTACAGCTATTGGATGAGGCCCACAGCAGTGCCTATTTAAAGATGCCAACCTTTTTTTCAGGGGGCGGGGGACTGGTTTCAACATTGTTTGATTACTGCCGGTTCTGCGAGATGTTGCTTCAGGGTGGGTCACTCAACGGAGTGCGTTTGTTATCCCCGAAAACTGTAGAATTCATGCGAAAGAATCAATTACCTGATGGCGCTGATATGGCCGCTATGGGGCAACCGGTTTGGAGCGAAACCAATTACGAAGGCATTGGTTTTGGTGTGGGCTGGGCGGTAGTGATTGACCCGGTGAAAGCCAATATTGTCGCCTCGACCGGAGAGCATCATTGGGGCGGCGCAGCCAGCACGTTTTTCTGGTTAGACCCGGAAGAATCGCTGTATGTGGTTTTTATGACCCAGCTGTTGCCCTCTTCTACTTACCCTCTGCGACGGGAATTGCGAACCCAAATCTACCAAGCCCTCGTCGATTAACCTCGCGCTTGCTTAGATAGAGTAATCTCTCGCTTAAACCGAGTGCTCTGTGGGGCCCAGCTTGCAGTGCGCCGAGTTCCTATTGGGTTCAGAGCGCCGTCGATTTTATGCCTTGCATCTAGCGTGCGCCAAGCTTCGGGTTTAAGCCCATCAATGAATGTCGGCCATCTCACGATAAGCCGCCTTGATGGATTCGATATTAAATCCATCTTGTTGAGCCGCGCTGATTAGCACGCGCTCTCGTTTTATGATTCTCGCTGCCTCTGTTAGTACGTCATCGATGGTTGCAGCTGGTATGACGACTGCACCGTGGAGGTCTGCATGAATAAGGTCATGCTCAGACACTTCCATTCCGTGCACGGTCACGGGATTTCCCCAATCCACCACATGCACATAGGCGTGGGAGGGGTTGACCATGCCTGCAAGCATTTGAAACTTTGGTTGTGCATCAGGCAGGTCGCGAATTGAGCCGTTGGTAACAACGCCAAGGCAACCAAGCCCAAAGTGAACATTGGTGTTGACCTCACCCCAAAGCGCCCCAAACCCCGGGATTGGATCGATATCCTCGACCACCACAACCGAGGGTATCTCGCCGCCCTCGGCGATGTATTGGTAATAACCCAAATTATCAACCGGTGTCGTAGGCGGGTGCTGCGCACGAATCCTCGCGGTTCTAGCATAGCCAACCATGGGAGCCAATTTGGGCTGTGCGCAAACCAAAGGTTTGATGTTAAAGCCCCTGGCGCGGCGGCTCGGGTCGACAACCTCGAGGGCATTGCAAATGGTTGGCGTATCCAGGGCCATGAGGGCTTGTCGTTGGGCAGTATCCATTACAGCTCCTTAATTCATTTCCATGCCGCCAGATATCGTCAGGGCGACACCGGTTACGTTTTGAGCGCTTGCTAGGTACAAGACCGCATCGGCCATATCTTGACCGGTTTGGGCACGGCCTAGGGGAATTAATTCTGCTGAACGCGCTTCAAAATCTACCGTCACTTCATTGGTGGCATTTGCCTTTGGCATCAGGTGGTCAAGCCACATGGCTGTCCCCACGATACCTGGGCAGATGGCATTAACGCGGATACCTTGGCTAGCGAGCTCCTGAGCCAGGGACTGAGTAATACCAATAGCCGCGAACTTAGAGCCACAATAAGCCGCCATGTTGGCGACGCCTTTTTTGCCAGCGATCGAGGCGGTGTTGATGATGCAGGCATTTTCCGAACGGGATAGACCTGCTAAGGCCGCCCGAGTCATGAGGAAAATGCCTTTGGTATTTACGGCAAATATCCGATCCCACGCCGCTTCACTAAAACTAGAAATCGGGCCGGAGTCGACAACCCCAGCATTATTAATCAAGAGATCTAACTGTCCAAAGGTCGTTAAGGTATGGCGGACCGCCTGTTCGCAGGAGTCTGGATCTGTCACGTCAAGGTCACAAACAGCGGCGCTGGGCTCTTGGTTATCCGGTAGCGCTGTCGCCATGAGTCGATCTTTAAGCGTATTTGCGTCGCCCAGTTCATAATTCCAGGTTTGACCGCTCGGTAGGTCGGCCGCCATAACGCGGTAACCAGCATGAATCAAAGCTTGTGCAATCGCGAAGCCAATACCCCTGGCAGAACCTGTGACGAGCGCAACTGGCGCCGTCACTTTCTGGATCCATTGAATGCGATTTTCAGATGATCGACGACATCCATCAATAACGCATGGCCATCAGAGGTTACTGGCGCGAGCTGCATCAGCAAATGGACTTGGCCGGGCCAATTAGACAGAGAGACCTCAACGCCTGCGGCTTGCAGGCGCTCACCATAAGCAATGCCTTCATCGCGCAGTGGGTCTAGCTCACAGACCCCGATATAAGCGGGCGCAAGACCTTGTAAATCCTCGTAGAGCATGGGAGACAAACGCCAGTCGCTGACCACCGACGGATCTTGGCCAGAAAGTAATTCTTGGACGAAAAAATGCATGGTCGACAATTTAAGTAGTGGGCTGTCAGCATTGTCCAAAATGGAGGGGTAGCTAAAAGTATCCACGTTTGGCAGGTAAGACCGAGAATCGGTAACGGGGTAAAGTAGCAGCTGCATCACCAAGGGAATCTTGACTTGCTTGGCGGCGATGGCGAGATATGCCGCTAAATTACCACCGGCAGAATCGCCGCCTACGGCGATCTTTTCAGGATTAATGCCAAAGAGCTTAGGGTTTTCATAGATAAACGTTAAAGCATCGAGACTATCTACATGACCAGCTGGAAAAGGGTGTTCTGGCGCCAAGCGATAATCCACGCTGATCACAGTCGCTTGGGTAAGTTGGGCAAGCTGTCGGCTCTGATGATCGTGGGTATCAAGGTCTCCGATAACCCACCCGCCTGCGTGATAGTAAACAAGGCATGGGGCATCCGTTTGGGCATGATCACGGTAGATTCGTATCGGAATCGGGCCCAATGAACCGGGGATGGTGTCATTTTTAACCTCGAGAATCGATGGCCCAGGGCCTAGTAAGGCTGCTATGCCAAGATAGCCGGCCCTTGAACTGGCTGGCGTCGGTGTTGGGACAGGTGCATTTGGGTCGACTCCGGCGGCAAGCTGTCCAAGAAAAGCGGCGGTTTCGGGATTGAGCGTCATAAGCGTTCCGTTTGGCTGAAACCCTGAGCATCGCTCAGTGCCACGATGTCGTCAAACTTGAGCTTATGGAATCACGCGACTTTAGAGATGGCTTCCGGAGCGTTCGGCGCCGACGCAGCCTCACCACCTTGAGAAAAGACCAAGGCACCGTCTTCTATGGGCGCTTGTCGGATCATTTTCTTATCGAGCTTGTAGTTTTGGGTATTGCGCCAGGGGTCATGCCCTTGTTTTGGAAACAGGTGCATCATTCGGCGCATGTATCCCGCCGAAAAATCCTCAATCCAATCACGAGCCGGCATGCCCTCGTCCTCAGCGCGCAGGGTTGGGGTGACGACCGTCTGAGCGCTCTGATCCATATGGTTTAACAGCCGGCAAACATATTCAGCAGTCAAATCGGCGCGCAATGTCCAAGAGGCATTAATATAGCCGAAGGTGTGCGCCATGTTAGGGATCCCCGAATACATCATGCCTTTATAGGTAAAAGTATCTGGAAAGTTTACGGCTCGGCCATCCAGATCAAATTGGATGCCAGACATCACGGTAAGCGTAATACCGGTTGCCGTCACAATGATATCGGCTTCAATTTCTGTACCATCGGTCATGGTGAGACCCGTTTCTGTCCAAGTTGCGATGTCGCCAGTAACCACATGAGCCTTCTTTTGATTGATGGCTTTGTATAAATCGCCGTCGGGAATCAAACACATGCGCTGGTCCCAAGGGTTATAACTTGGGGTGAAGTGGGTCTTGACCATTTCTTCCCCGAGATTTTGCGTGGCCATGTGCAATAACTGCGCTTTGGTTCGTTCTGGATGGGTTCGTGTCCGGCGGTAAAAGTAGCCGCTCAGGGTAGTATTTTTGAGTCGAGTTATGGCGTAGGCCAATTTTTCTGGAAGCCACCGACGCAAAGTATTAGCGATTCTGTCCTCTGCCGGTCGTGAGACCACATAGGTCGGCGAGCGTTGCACCATCGTAACTTCGGCGCCGTTTTGGGTCATCGAGGGTACGATGGTCATAGCGGTTGCACCGCTTCCGATCACGATGATTTTCTTACCTTGATAATCAAGATCTTCTGGCCAAAACTGTGGGTGAATCACCTGACCCTGAAAGCGCGCCTCGCCTGTGAATTCTGGACGATGTGGATCGTCGTAGCTGTAGTAGCCGCCACACATAAATAGAAAATCACCTGTGACCGACGTGCTACTGCCATCAGGAAGCGTGCTGGTTAACACCCAACGCGCATGGCTTGAATCCCATGAGGCCGTTTTGACTTTATGATCGAAGCGAATATGTTGCCTAATATCGTATTCGTCAGCAGTTTCATTGACGTACTTTCGGATGGATGGACCATCTGCAATAGCTTTTGCTTCGGTCCAAGGTTTAAAGCTGTAACCTAACGTGTGCATATCGCTATCTGAACGAATGCCTGGATATCGAAAAAGATCCCAAGTACCCCCGACCGCAGACCGACCCTCGAGTAACGTAAAGGTTTTACCAGGACAATTTTTCTTCAGATGGGCGGCGGCGCCAACGCCAGAGAGGCCGGCGCCGACAATAATCACGTTGACATGTTCCATGGCGTAACGCTCCTGCATGACATTTGGTTTTGGTGTTATGTGCCCGAGTCTAATGGGTTTGCGGGTTTTTGCCTATGGGGCTTAGCAGGCAGTTATTTCGGGCGATCATTGGTTTCAATGGTGCTCGCAAGCTGAGGGTCAAGCGCGCCGATATAATAGGCGAGGAGCCGCCCAGGCGTTTGAAGTTCTGCAGCCATGTGCGCTGCTGGCCTCACCGCTGCTTTAGTGAGCGAAGTCTGGGTGCCAGCGTCATCACGTTGCACCTTTGACAAAAAATGTGCCAAAGAATTTTGAGAAAAATGCCTTGTGATCGACCCCAGTGGCTATACGAACGTTGCCATCAGGATTGGGGGTAAAGGTTGTTATCCCAGCGGTATTAGGGCTGTTTAGGTCCACCTGCACGTCGCCTTGAGTATAGGCGCACAGATCCGGTGAATTGATACAAGCGGCTGCAAGGGGATCATGAAAGTGCAATAGATCACGCTCGGCAAACCAGACTTCGCTCCACGCCAATACGGTTTTCAAGAGCGGGTGTTGACCAAATGCGGCCCTGACTTTTTCTGGCGTCATGGACAGCTGCCAAGTGATATCTAGGCCAAAGGCGCGAATGGGGCACTCTGCCAGTCGAAATAGCGTATCCGTAGCATGTGGGTCAACGATGGCGTTCCACTCGGTGGGGCCCCAGGGGGTTGGATAATCAGAATACTTACCGCCCATAATAACGATTTCCCGAAGGAGCAACGAGATGCCTGGCTCTCGCTCAAACAACCGTGCGATATTGGTGAACGGCCCCACGGCCAACAGAGTGACTTCGCCCGGATTCGACCGGATAGTCTCCGCCATAAAATCTATGGCCAGGTCCGGGTTGTGCGTCTTCAAGGCGGCCTGCAGGACGGTTGAAGGTAGCTTGATAGCTTGTTGGGCGATCCTTTGACGCTGAGGAATGGCAAGGGGCGCTTCAAAACCCGGCAGTACCGGAATACTGAGCCCCACTTGCTGAGTAATTTGGCGCGCAAGCGCTGCGCGTTTGGCAGCTTCGCCCGTAGCGGTTGTAATGCCGAGTAATTGGAGGTCTTGGCGGAGCACTAAATAGGCTAGCGCCACTGCATCATCGATATCGCTACCAATATCGGTGTCAAATAGCACTTTTATAGGTTCCAAGGGTGCGGAATCCATGGCGGAGGCGACTGACATCCTCGGCAGCAATCCAAAGGCCGCGAGTGCAGCACTGTTTCGCAGAAGTTGTCGGCGACCTAAGCGGTGTTTCGTCTGGTGCGCCATGCTCATCGAGCGTATCTAGCTGGCATCGCTAGCAAATTTTGCGTCTTTAGCAAGCACTAACTCACGATATCGCTTTGGGCTAGTGCCATACCAACGTTGGAATGCGTGCTGAAAGGCACTCGGCTCCGAATAAGCCAGCTCGGCGGCAACTTCGTTAACAGAACACCGTTGCATTAATAATCTTAAGGCAGCTTCTTGGCGCACCTCAGCTAACAGTGTCGAGTAAGAAGTGTTTTTGTTTTTGAGTTGGCGGGCTAGCGTGCTGCGGTCGATGCCGATTTGTTTGGCAATGTCTTGGGCCGACACTTGACGCGCTTGCAGCCCGTAGTAAATCATTTGTTTGATTTCAACGATTGAAATGCCATCTCCTGAGAGCTCTGTAAGAAGGCGGTCAGCCTGACCACAAAAAGCAGCATGCATGAACTTGCTCGCATTCGGAGGGGGCTGATCTAACTGCTTGCTTCGAAATGAAATGCGGGTGTCTTTTTGCTCAAACTGAAGCTTGCCCCCGATGTGACGATGATATTCTTCGACGTAATGAGGCGCAGCATGCTCAAAGCTTGCGCCTACGGTAGTGAAGTCGTCCCGAGTAAACCAGGCGATGAGAGATTTAGCTGTCCCCAAGAAAACCTCAGAGAGCCAGGTGTTCGGGTCACTCGCGCTTTGTTTGGAGATCAGTGAGATCTCATTTTTTTCTCGCTCGTGCTCAGTATGAACGGCATGTTCGCTGAGATCCAGGGTGGCATACTTTGCCCAAACCCTGATGGCATCGGCATTGGTAGGCGCAGTTGATGCCGCCGCCGTGCGGATATTATGAGCCTCTTTGAGGCGCACTTTGGCAAGCCTTAAAGCGATTGCGGGCTCATTGAGTTTTTCAGACGCAAAGCGAAAAAGCTTAGTCAGATTTGAGATGGGGAATCGGTAGTAAGGATAAAACCGCCGGATCCGATCAAAGTCGATACCGCAAGCTGCCTGAATATCATCATTACCTATGCCGTGTTCAAGAAGGGCACGTTGTAACCAAAGCGCACCGGCTTGGGAGGCTCGAGGTTCTCTCATGAGGGGGCAACCAGGTTTAGCAGTTGACTCTCGCTCGCATCAATCGCTCTAGATTCGGCATGGGTGAGCCCGATGAGCCCCTGTTCTATGACTTTGTTAATGATATCGTTCCACTTTTCTTCAGAGACCAAGTCCTCGGTGATCTGTCCGGCTCTTCGACCTATGGAATAGGCCTGAATCAGTAGTGCGCCCGCCTCGGCGTCGATGTCGGTTCGTAACCAGCCTCTTGCTTGCATCTGCTCGATCTGAATCTTCAGGGCATCGGTGAGGCGTTTTTGTTCTCGAGCGAGGCGTTCAGCAAAGGTTTTATCGTTGTCGGCTCGCAGCAATAGTGCCATGCGGGCGCTTCGTCGGTCCCGCAGGTTCGATCTTTGGCTATCACGGGTGATTGCACGAAAAATCAGTGCCGCCTCCTTTTTGCCGCGCGCTTGACTTAAGGCGCTTTTGATCTGAGCGATGTTGTCATCTACCCCAAATGCATAACCTGTGAGAAGCGCTTCATCAATGAGGTCCTGACCGTCTTTAAAATGATGATAGAGGGAGCCTTTACTGATGCCACTTGCTTTCAGAATTTCATCAATCGATGGGGTAGCGGCAGGGTTTTTCTCTAAAATACGCTGCGCCACGTCAAGCAGTGCTTGCCGTGTGGGGTGATCCAGACCTTGCGCTTCGGTCATTTTGGGCCGGCCTCGAGCGCGCTTTCCCGAATGCGGTCTAGGGATTTTGCTTTTATGCTGTGTTTCCATTCTTCGATTCTCAAAGGCCTGACATTTATAGCGCGATCAGTAAGTTTAATCGCCACCGAAAGGCGCTTGCAAGTTATTAAACTATAAGTTTAATATAAATGAACATTTTCAAATTTTAAGATTTTTGCGACGTAAAATCATAAATAAGCATGAAAAATCATTATCAAAATGGCTTTGATTTGAGAAAGTACGGTTCTTCTTTGGGGGGATGATCCTGTGCAAATGTCGATTGCGTTGCTCCTGACGCTACCAGACATTCTAGACTTTGGAAATTAGCAAATAGTAGATGCCCGCTATTAGCAACATTGTCATCAAGTAAGTGTTGGGTTTTGGGGTTTTGTGCGAGATATGGGTGAGCATCAAAGGGAATCAGTCGCAACCGTCTGATGGCCAAATTTTCCAGTAAACAGGGTCATCAAAAAATTTAGATATTAGGATGGCCAACATGAAGATTAATTTGAGCTCGATTTGGATAGCTTTAGGCTTGATTGGTTCGCTATCTTTTACCTCCGAGGTTTTCTCTCATTCCGAAGCGGCGATAAATAATGCTTTAGATAGATCCAAGCACACCGCTATTCAAAAATCGCTCAACCTATCTGAATCCAGTGCCTCCATTAAATTAGAAGAAAACAGCCTCTTTTTTGATGAGGCTAAAAAAACCATTGAAACTAATGTAATTTTTGCAGGTAGTGACGAGGGTGAATCTCCAGAAATAATTGGAGATAAAGTGCGCAGAGCGTTCTCTGTAGCTGTTCAGCTCAGTAAGGCGTTTCTTCGTTCCGCTTCCGAGCATGAAATTGAGCGGCTCTTTCCAAATCTTTGTTCAGTCAGCTTGGATTGCGTTCGAAATTATCGTGCGCGTTTCTTGGATATGTTGGTGACTGATGATTTACCTAGCCTATTAGTGGGTGGTGAATTTGACGGATCTATTTCCACGCTTGCAGGCTTCGTTGAAAGTGTGGGTGGACGTCCTACAATTTTCCTAAACCCCTATTGGGCACACTATCTAACCGAAGATGAGCTGGTACCTATTCTAGTCGAGGAGTTGGGTCACTTCATCGATTATGCGCTCTTTGGTGATAGCGTGCTCGAAGTGGACGAGGGACTGCAGTTCGCACGAGCGGTTTTGCCTTCCACAAGACTAACTTTTTATAGGGAGCTCTCTCGCTTTCGAGGTGCAATTGCTTATAAGAACGAAAGGTTCAGTGCGGAATTCGCATCCTTCACATTTGCCAAGACGTTCAAGGTGACAAACGTCGCGGACGCGCAAACTAGCTCTCACAACTTTGATTATTCGAACGATTTAGGCCCTTCGCGAATAAGTGATGGGGAAAGTTCGTCTAGTTTCACTGCTAACGATATCGCAGCGCAGCTGTATTTTTTTAATGACCCGAATAATCCGGTGTACGGATATGTCACTAGGCCAATCAAGACAGGAAGCACCTATCGTGCAGTGTATATGTATACCGACAACGACTATGATTCGTTGAGTAAAGTTCTAGCGCAGGGCCCTAACTCAGATAGCGATGGTACCTCTGATAACAACGGCTATATCCTCGTGTTCGATGGGGATTACTTTGAG
>JADHNJ010000062.1 GCA_016779565.1 Pseudomonadales bacterium | reverse complement strand
CTAAGAAGCCTGCTGCCAAGAAAAAGCCTGCCGCTAAGAAAAAGAAGTAATTCGCTGGAACTGAGCGATATGAAAAGCCCGGAAACGGGCTTTTTTATTGCCTGTCGTTTGAGGCCTGAGGCCAGAGACCAGAGACTTATTGGTGGGTCTTTCGACAATAAACAGAATAATCAATGCGCTGCGTGATTCACCGGTGCCGGCCTTGAAGAAAACCCTAGGCGCGAAATTTTAACCTGGCTCGATAGAGGTCAGTAAATCCGGTGAGTTTAGATTGGTAAAATAAACCGGGTTCGGCTCGTCCAAGACTAATAACGTTTGTTCTCGAAGCCACCCCTTAATCGAACGATTCCCTGTACTAAGATAGGTCGATAGATCGGTGACCCTGTTGTTTTCGAAGGCAAATAAACCACACTGAAGGATGTCATTTTGGCCGTAGACGGCGGCGCTGCAATGACTGGCCTTTAGCTCAGCTTGCAAACGATTGAGTAGCGGCAGGTTAAGGTGCGGCATGTCGCAGGCGATCACCAAGGTCCATTTTGATTGGATGATTGACTCACACGCTTTGATGCCACTCAAGGGACCTTGAAACCCTGGGTCAACATCAGGGACAACCGGGATGCCATAAGATTGATACAAAGCTAAATTGCGATTGGCACTGATCACCGTGGTTTGGCAGCAGGCCTGAGTAAGGAGCAGCGCATGTTCTATGAGAGGTTGGCCTTTGAAGGAGATGAGCCCTTTGTCTTGACCTCCAAATCGTTTGCCCGCACCCCCTGCTAGAATAATACCCGTGTAATGATTCATTTCCATGTCGGAGCCCCAATTGGCAGGGTTAGGATAAACGAAGTCTGGATTAAAGACGATGATTGCGTATGGTGACGGAAGATAAACGGCTTGATGCATTTTTTACAAGCAACGGCCACTTAAACAAACGATTATCGGGGTTTCGTCTGCGGGAGGCGCAGCAGCGTTTTGCTGTAGAAGTTTCATCGGCGCTTGCAAGAAACGAAACCCGCATGGTCGAGGCCGAGACGGGCATTGGTAAAACGCTTGGCTATGCGATACCCATCGTGCTTTCGGACAAAAGGGTCGTCATTTCAAGCTATACAAAGGCGCTTCAAGATCAAATTGTCAACGAAGACCTTAAGACCGCCATTGAGGTCGCGGGCCCTCATAGGACAGTCGCGATTTTAAAAGGTAGAGACAATTACGTTTGTGTTGAGAAGCTCAAGCACTTAGGGCCCAGAGCCGCTGGCCAACCGCAGTTGGTAAGAGACTTGAATCTGCTCAACGCGTGGAGTTATAGAACGAAAACCGGTGATCTGTCTGAAATCGGGACAATCCAACCTGAACTGAAAGCTCAGGTGACAACAACTGCAGAAGATTGCCAAGGTCGCCATTGCTCAAGTTTTGACCGTTGCCCATTTTACAGAGCACGGGATCGTGCGGTAAGTGCGGACATAGTGGTTGTCAATCATCATCTGTTGGTTGCCAGTTATTTTTCGGATACGGCGTTAAGGTCGGCCATCTTGGATCGAGAATTTCAATTGATTGACGAGGCGGAACATTTGCCTGAGATCTTAAGAAGTGCAGTTATGCGAAGGTTTGACTTTTCCTGGCTCAAGGATTTGATACAGGATCTAGCGGTTGCGAATAAAGAAGTCGGCAGCCAAGACTCGGTGTTAATAGATATTCAGCAATCTTTTGCTGATTTCAGCAAAAAATTATCTCGGTCTGGGCTCGAGATGGAAAGTGCTTCGACTGATCCCGCCGCGATCAGAGAGCGCTTGGTCGATTTCCTCGATAGTGCAGAGAGCTTACTGCTGAATTTAAAATCGATTTTAGAGCCTCGTCAGCTGCAGAGCAGGCTTGTTCTCAAAATGCTGCTAAGTTTGACGCCCAGAGTTGAGAAAATCCAAATGTTGGCAGCCGATATCGAAAGCCAGTCCGCTAACTTATGGTATGACCTTGGCGCAGAGGGGCCAGTGATTTATGCGGCAACCCAGTCGGGTCAAGGTCTTCCGAGATACATCGATCTTGATAGCACACCCAAATTATTTGTGTCGGCGACGCTGTCTGTGGCCGGCGATTTCACATTTTTCCAAAATCAAATCAGCGAGGCGCCTTTATTAGGTCTAAGCATCAAAGGCGGGTTTGATTATACTCAGCAGGTTTTGGGATATCGATTAGGCAGTGATATTGCTGTTGATCATGACCATTTTATTTCAAACTTAATTGAGCGCGTCTTGCCTGTCTTGCCGTCAAAAACGCTCATGTTGTTCACGTCATTTCAGGCGCTTACAGAAGCGGAAGAGTTAATACGTGCTAGGTATTCTTCGGAACTATTTGTCCAAGGGGACCAGGCTGTAGGAGATTTAATCGAGAGGTTTGCGGGCGCGCGCGCCGGTATATTGATGGGCACTCGCAGTTTCTGGCAGGGTATTGATGTAAAAAATGCAGGGGTTGAATGTCTCGTGATTGATAAATTGCCGTTTTTATCCCGTGAGGACCCGGTGGTGTCGGGATATGCTCAAAGCCTAAATGTTACGCAAGATTGGTTTACAAGCTATGTATTGCCAGATTGTGCCATTCGTTTGCGACAAGGTTTTGGCCGATTAATTCGAAGTGAAGACGATCGCGCTGTATTTATAATAGGCGATCCGCGATTTTGGCATGCCAGTTATGCGGATGTATTACAGAGGGCATTGCCCAGCTTTCAGTGGACCCAAGCCCAGAGCGATGTGCAGCAGTTTTTAGGAAAAGTATGACGATTTTAGGAATTGATACCTCCAGTGCAACTTTGAAACTGGGATTACAATTGCAGCAGGAAATTGTTGTTCGTGAAATCGACCAGCAACCTCGGCATGCGCAAGTGATTTTACCGGAGATTCTTGGCTTTCTATCTGAACACGGATTAACGCTGACTGAACTCACGGGGCTTGCCTACAGTCAGGGTCCAGGTTCCTTCACCGGTCTTAGAATAGGCCTCGGTGTGGTTCAGGGCTTGGCCTACGGGCTTGGCTTACCGGTTGTACCTGTCCCTTCCATGATGGTCCTCGCTGCAGCAGCTGGCGCGATCACGCAGACTGATCAAATATTTGTCGCAGTGCATGCTAGGGAGGATGAGGTCTACGGTGCCTTTTATGGCAATTGTAGATCTGTTGTACCTAAATTGATCGAAGGTCCGAGCGTGTACACAGCATTGTCCTTGCCTGATCAGCTTGAGGGTGTCTGGCGTATCACCGGGAGCGGCGCTTATCTGTTTGAGGAAGTCACTCACCCAGGTTACCTAAAGGGTGCCATTGATATGACTGAAGCCAGTGCAGGCCAATTGATGAAAATTGCGAGCACACTGTTCGCTGACGGTGAGGTTGTATCCGCTTTAGAGGCAAAACCGCTCTATGTGCGCGAAATGGTCGCGAACACCAAAGCCAATTAGATGCGGTATTCGCTTTTGACCACTGATCGAGGGCTGATGCTTTGCGATCAATATCGAGAAAAGCCGGCGCTTTGTGTCGACTACACCGGCAAGGGATTTTTACAACGCCTTAAAAAAATTACGCCGAAAAGTGAGCTGCTCATAAAAGCCGTCAATAAAAAGCCGGGCGGCAAAGTATTAGATATGACTGCAGGTCTCGGTCTTGATGCCTTTGTATTAGCGGCATATGGTCATCGAGTCGTCATGGTAGAGCGTTCTCGAGTGGTTTATCTCTTAGTTAAAGATGGTTTACGCCGAGCAGCTGAACAAAGTGCGCTTAAGAGCATAGTAGCGCGATTAGAGTTAGTTCATGGCGACAGCACAGTTCTATCATCACTTTTCGGCGCCGGTCTTCCCGAGCGCTTTGATGTGGCTATGATTGACCCTATGTTTGACACTCGGAAGAAGTCGGCCTTGCCCGTTGGCGCCATGCAGATGCTTCAAGGTTTCTTGGGTAGTGGAGCGGATCTACAGCCTTTTTTTGATGCAGCCCGAGACGCGGGCGTCCCGAGGACAGTCGTCAAAAGACCGCGTTTAGATCGCTATCAGCTAAGCCGTGGCGAGCGTCCGGTCTATCAGCTAATGGGACGCAGTCATCGTTGGGATATTTTCTTTAATCATAGTTGAGGCCATCGCACGCAGTCTTCGGCTCAGTACAGGTGGCAGTAAAGCATACGCACTTTCAGCCAATGCTGTCGTGGAATTAACAGTCGAATCAACATCGGGTTCTGATGCGCGGGTATTCATCGCGATCTCCAGCCAGTTGGCATCTAGCCTGAGGGCGGCGCTTCGAAGAGGCAGCGCAGTGTCAACCTCTGGAGACGACAATCCAGCAAGGGGCCGGCTATTGGGCAGGCTTGATGGCAGGTCGATGGTCAAATCCGATGTGCCTTCGATGATTGCTTGGTGGCTTAACCCATTGCCAAGTAAGTCACTGGCGAGGGCTAACTGGCTCAGGGCCGGCCAAATAATAGCGGCTATGAAGGTTAGACATTGATCACTTCTATCTATGGGTTCTTGCGTTGATGGTATAAGGGTGCTCGACGCTTTCGTGACAGACTCAGTGATGGATACCACGCTTACATCGTCGCTTGGGCTGACATATAAAAAACGCTGGTTTAAGGCGCTTAAAACGGGTCGAATGATGTCGATCACAGCCACGCCAGTACCCGCTTGCTCGAGCAGATAATTGGCGATTAGGCTTGGTAAAATCAGGAGGTGGATCGCGCTATTTTCATAGTAATTAAGGCCAATCTGTAGGCGGTCTTCTGCGGTGATGACCTCACCATCTGGACTTGATTCGATCTCCGCACCAGCGGTCTTAGCAACATATTTTAGCAAAAGTAGGTCTGGCTGATCGAACAGGCTACTGATCGCGTCACTTCGGATAACCGCTTGCAATACTCGCATAAGTGAGGCGACGTCACCCAGGGGAAGCGTCCCCGTCGGCGACTGAGACATAATAATCGCAAAAAGTTGGACGGGCGTGACAGTGATACTGGCATTGATGCGGTGAGCGATATGGTTACCTAAATGTTGGCAAAGGTCTCGATGGGTGGGTTCTGTGATGCTATCAAGAGGTTCGTCCGTATGAGTCTCGAGATACTGAGCTAAAGAAATAGGTGAGCCAAAATTAACGTGCACTTGCCCGAAGGCGAGTTTAAACAGGCGAATGACGCCGATCAGGTCAAATATAGATTCAGTTTTTTTGGCCTGACCATCTAATTCTTTTTGGTAGCTACTAATTTCGAGAACACGATCGTAAGAAAAATAGACGGGAACGAATTGAACGTCTTGACGATGGTCTCGATAAAACGCTCGAAGTGTCATATTAATCATGCCTGCCCTAGGCGAGCGCATGCGCCCGAGTCGGCTTCTACCTCCCTCGATAAAATATTCAACGCTATAGCCTCGGGAGAGAAGTAGGTGCAGATATTCGTCAAACACAGATTTGTATAATGGATTCTCCCGAAAACTCCTTCGCATAAAAAAGGCGCCTGCTCGACGCAATAGGGGACCAATAATTGGTAGATCCAGGTTATTACCGGCGGCAATATGCGGTAGCGCGAGCCCATTGTGATACAGCACGTAAGACAGCAGAAGATAATCGATATGGCTTCTATGACAGGGCACATAAACGATTTCTGACTGTTCTGATGCCGCTCTTACTCTGTCCAGATGATTGACTTCAATTCCGTCGTAGAGTCGATTCCATAGCCAGGTGAGCAAAATATTGAAAAATCGAACAACGCGATAAGATTGATCGGAGGCAATTTCCTGAGCATAGCGATAAGCCTTTGCTGCGACTTGGTGGCGTGGTAGCGATTCTGTTTCGGCCAGAGTATCTATGGCCGACTGAACGTTAGCGGCAGTAAGTAACTCGTCTATAAGGGTGCGACGATGAGATAGATCAGGGCCAATTATCAGTTGACGCTGACGTTTAAAGTGTCCTCGGAGTAATCGATGTGCGCGCTGGGCATTGGCGATGCCTTCGTCGAGGATTGATGCTTGGGGCAACGCTGGACCAAATTGGACCAAAATATGCCTTCTCGTAAACAAGATGCAGAGCAACTTTCTAAATCGCGATGTTGGGCCCCACTGGTCTGACAGAACTGCTTTCCATATTGATAGATTTCGATCGGGTTGGTGACCCCAATAAACCGAAACGGGAATCAGACGTGGGTTGGTAGTTGAGGCCTCAATTAGATTGCGCTTCAAGGACAGTTGTCCATTGGCCCTTGGTGAGCGCCGGCCGAGCAAACCTTCTCGGTGACGCAAACACCAATAAAAATCGGGATCCGGTTCTATCGTTACGGGCTCTGGGAGCTCGCCAAGCTTGCATCCATAGGCCAATAGTGCGCGGTCCGAGAAAGAGTCGCAATCGAGCACATATCGAACCTCGGACATCTCTAATTTTGGATCAATCTCGAGGGCAATCGGTGTGTTGTTAATAAAAGTGGGCTTCAGCCAAGTCGTGAGTAATTTAGCGAAAATGGCTCTGAATGGCATAACAAGTTGTCTTGTTCAGCCCTAAAGTTTTGCATCGAGTAAATCAGATAGTCTTTCCGCCGTATCTCGGCCGGTGCCCTCGATTTCGAGTTCAAATACTCGGTCAAATTTCCGAGCCGACGCCTTGGCCACATCCGCGCCGGATGTCAGCACCGTGGGCCGTAAGAAAACCAGCAGGTTCTGTTTCTCGATGCTTTTGGTGCGACTCCGAAAGAGCGCGCCGAGCCCTGGGATGCTGCCGAGTACCGGTACGCGAGATTCGCCTTGGGTTTCCTTATCCCGGATCAAGCCACCTAAAATAATCACTTCTTCGTTTTCCACCAAGATGGTGGTGTCGATGGTGCGTTTATTGGTGATTAAATCTGCGGCGGCCTCGGATCCGATAACCGTTAGGCTCGACGCGTCAACCTCTGACACCTCTTGATGGATCAGCAATCGGACGAGATTGTTGCTATTAATATGGGGCGTGACTTCAAGCGTTAATCCGACGTCTTCCCGCTGAATCGTGGTAAAGGGATTAGTCGTACCTTGACTGCCGGTGACTGTCGATCCGGTTCGAAAGGGGACATTTTGACCAACGACGATCTTGGCTTCTTCGTTGTCCATCGTTGTGATACTGGGCGTCGATAGTAAGTTGACATCACTGTTGGCGGCCAGCGCTTTGACAATAAAAGCGAAACTCGTATCTGTTTGTGATAGTTTGCCCCCGGCGATGAGCGGAGACTCGCCGAGACTAGGCGGCAGGGAAGGTTGTCCACTGGGTACAGCCAAGCCTTGGAGGATTTGTGCCAGTGTGCCACTGGGCGCGGTTAGACCAAGTGGCGTTGTGCCCCTTGATGCATCACCAATCGCAAGTTCACTACCCAATTGTCTACTGAAATCACTGGTCACCTCTACAATGGCCGCTTCTATCAGCACCTGAAGGCGTCTGACGTCGAGACTTTCTATAATGTCCATGAGGTCGATCATATTTGCCGGATCCGCTCGAATAACCAGCGCATTAATGGCTTCATCGGCTTGAATGCTCACCTCTACCATTTTGTCTTCGCTGCTGCTGCCCTTCGTGCTAACAACATTACTGAGAATCTCAGCCATTTTCGTTGCGTCTGAGTGCGAGAGTTTAATGACTTTGATAGTCCCTGAACGGTTTGCTGGTACATCAAGCTGGTCGACCAAGGCTTTGACACGGGCTAACGTGTAGCGCTCGCCTTTTATAACGAGGCTATTGGTGCGCTCGCTTGCGACAATACTGACTCGATTGGGTCCTTTAGCGCTCTTACCAATCTGGTCAGGCGCAAGTTCCTCGAGCAAACGCACAATATCTTCCACCCAAGCCTCTTTTAGGTCGACGATAGCGACCTCCAATGTATCGGCGATGTCTACTCGATTGATGATTTCTACAAGTCGGGTAATGTTGGATGCATGATCGCTGATAATGAGCACGTTGGGCTCGCTCAGCGCTGCTATGTGCCCATATTGGGGGATTAAAGGTCGCAAAACTTTAACCATCTCTTCAGAGGGAGCATTCGTCACCGAGATGACTCGAGTCACAAGTTCTTCGGACATCAAATCGTCAACGAAGTCATCAGGGTTGCCCGATTGCTTAGCTAAGACCGTTTGGACAATTTTGATGGCAGACCCAGCAGGTACCGCAGCAAAGCCGTGAACTTGCAACACACTGAGAAACAGTTGATAGACGGAGTCTTCATCCATGGTCACATTGGAAACAATGGTGACGTCGCCTTTAACCCGAGGATCTATGATGAAACTTTTACCAGTGATGGCCGAGACCTGCGTGACAAATTCTCGAATATCGGCATTCTTAAGATTAATCTTCCAGGTCTCTTCAGCTTCTGTCGTGCTTGCCGTCATGAGGCAGGCAATCATAATAAATCTTATCAGTAGGCTCATAGGGCACAAGGTTTCCGATGTGAGGACAGTTTACTGGATCAGTGGGGCTTAGGGTATGGGAATCGTGAGGAAAAATCGGCGGCCGCCGCGTTCTACCTCGACTCTCACACGACCAGCGGACCGTGCCTGATCGATTAACCTGACATCATTCATAGCGACTCCAAGGGGCGCGCCATTTACAGAGACTACTCGGTCCCCAGGTTGTAAGCCCGAATTCGCCAAAGCTGGGTGAGCAGAATTGATTTTGTAGCCCTGACTTGTCCCAGGGGCGACGGCGCTTAAGCCGTATTCATCGAGGACGGCTTTGGGGTTTTGAGCCAATCGAGTTTGAATGTCTGAGAGCCTAGTGCCGGTGGTAGTGGCTGCTGCAGGACTCCTGCGGGTAACTGAGTTTGCGCGCTCGTCTTCGGTTTGCGTTCGCCGGTTTTGACTGGCTCGAGCAACATCGTTCGATGGGCTGCTGCCAGAGGCTTGTATGTCAAGACGCTTGCTAGTGAACATAAGTTTCTCAAGACGCCCGCTGCGCTTAAACAAGATATGGTCTGCCGCAACCGACTGCAAAACGCCGTTGCCTGGCAACTTGTCTCCCACAATATAGAGTTTTCCATCCCGGCCACGCTCTGCGACGATCGCGCTCGATGATCCATTGGTGTCGCTTAGGAAAACCCCTTGTAGCTCGAGATTGAGCCGCGTGGTCGGCGCTTCAATAACCTTGGTGCTCGAGTTGGCATCCGGGCGGCCAAATAGCGCGAGGGTCGTCGGATTTGGACTAGACTGGCCTTGTTGTTGAGGTTGTGAGGCAGGTGCTGAATCGATGTTCTCAAGATCCATCACAACGCTCGCGTCGATATAAAAAAACACGTTTTGCACCGCTAAGTAGATAAACCAGCCGCACAGTAAGGCTAAGACCCCTATCGAGACAGGCCGTTGAAATTTGGCAATGAAGGTTGCGCCCATAAGCTTTTGGTCAAATGGTGTTCGGTAAGATTACAGGATTTTCTCTTCAAACAGGAGAGGCCCTTTCAACTGTGCTGCGCCTTTGACCCCCAGGGCTTGCAGAAACTCAGGCGCAAGTTCTGCTAGAAACCAGCCCTCGGTGCTCAAAACGAGTCGAGCTGAGTCAGAGTTGACTGTTTTGACGTCAACTCTGATGCCACAGTCTTGATCAGATAAATCTGCTGACAGTTGCGGCAGATCGTACCTCGCGGTTTCTCGAGGTGTACTGAAAACGATGGGTCCGCCGGTCCACAAAAGTGTCCCCGTCAACGAAGTTAGACACGAGTTTTGAATCTTAAAAGCGCCCTCGCGTAGCGTAAATTCACCGCTGAATTGATGACCAAAGGGAACTGCTAATCGATTAATATCATTGCTGCCCAGGTACCCTTGAATGGCGTTCACCTTAAGGTTTTGATTCGAGAGGGTCAGGGTGAGATTTCCAGTAAGTAGATGATCTGGACCTTGTAAGCTTAAATCATAATCAATGGTGGGTCCGCCCTCGGTCACCCTAGGCCAGCCAGCTTGCCACGATAATTGTGAGGGTGGAAAGCCTCGAAATCGAAGCCAAGTTGACCCCTCGCGCACCGATCCTCTGGGTGTCGCGACAGCGAGATCTTTTGGATATACCAAGGATGCGGACAATTGTTGCCAAGCAAGGCTCGCCGGTAAAAACCAGAGGATGCTGATGAGTAATCCCAGTACCCCTAGCATGGCGAGAACAAAGATTGACTTTAGTCCCATCGTGACAAGCCATGTTGGCCATTTTCGAACCAAAACCAAAGCGCTTCTTGATCCGATGTTTGATCATCCCAAGAGCCCTGGCTGCACCGAATAAGGTCAGGTAGGGTTTGACTGATGGCCTCGGCGAAGTCGAAGTCAGTGTCGAACTCGGTGACATTGGTTTTGAGCCAGACGCTGGAGTAATCCTGATAAGCCTCAGCGCTAACAATGATATCTGCTCGACCAGCTGCGGTGGTGATGTTGGTAGAGCGCGTGTTTTTGCGCTCGGTCCAAATATCAATAGCAAAGAGCGCCTCGAGGGCGCCCGTTATTCGATCAAGATCTAGACTTTGGACATAAATTTCAAGATCTGGATAGCGAGGGCTATTCATTGGGCAGTAACAATCGCTCGAGTATTTGAACATAAATCTGAGTCAAGGTTTCGATATCTGCCACAGGTACTCGCTCATCGATTTTATGGATGAACGTGTTCAACAGACCGAGCTCGATGACCTCTGGCACAAAGGGCGCAATGAACCGACCGTCTGAGGTGCCGCCGCCAGTAGAAAGCTCCGGTGTTAACCCTGTTGAATGCTCGATGCTTGAAACTGCTGCCTCTATGAGTTTGCCTCGCTCGCTCAAAAAAGGCGCTCCCGACAACGACCATTCGATTTTGAAAGGAACCTGGTAAGAATTAAGGATTGCCTCCGTTCGACTTTTTAAGCTCGTCTCTGAGGAGGCCGTACTGTATCGGAAGTTAAAATCGATGACAGCCTCGCCTGGAACAACGTTCTGGACGCCCACACCCGCATGCAGATTAGAAATTTGAAAACTGGTCGCTGGAAAATAGTCATTGCCCTGATCCCACTGCGTTTGACATAAACTATCGAGTATCGGCATGGCGAGGTGGATGGGGTTAATGACCGTATCAGGATAAGCGACATGGCCGGATTGGCCGGTTATGGTGAGCCGGCCATTAAGCGAGCCACGGCGTCC